>NZ_JBPYDC010001375.1:0-614 GCF_051847575.1 Psychrobacter sp. 1U2 | reverse complement strand
GCTGGGTTGATGCGACAAAAGTACCAGAATTCATTGAGCAAGACTTTAGCATGGTGAACACCAGCGATTATCTGATTGCCAAAAGCCCGCTTGAGCGCGGTAACTATACCATTCGCGCCTTAGCAGCACCTGATAAGATCGCTGATGCGCTACAAATTGCACCGCAGTCACCAACGTTAGTACTGCGCCGTCAGACTTATTCGGCAGGACGGGTGCTGACCTTTGTAAAGATGTGGCATGCAGGGGATCGTTATCAATTCTCCGGCAAACTTTAACCTTCTTACGTAAGGTCACTGTTTTCGTACGGTCATTCTTGCCAAGTTGTAATAAGATAAGTTATAAATAGCAGACGATTATCAACCATTAACGCTTGGTTCTATTGAATCACGTTTTAATACAAAAAGCTTATTCCAAAAAAATACTATAAAATGGTATTGAAAGACACAAATAATACCCTCAAATCGGGCAGCCAGAGTAGGATATTGCCAAGAGTGAGTTATATTTTGCGGCAACATCGATGGTTTGTTTAACTTGGTCCGCTCATTACATTATTTTCTTACCTTATAAGGACGCCTTATGAAACGTCGTAATCTTTTAGCCCTTGCTGCCAGTAC
>NZ_JBPYDC010001374.1:0-614 GCF_051847575.1 Psychrobacter sp. 1U2 | reverse complement strand
CGAACCGAAGCGTCAAGACTTAGCATTATTAGAATTAGAGAAAATCGTTAGCTCATAAAGGTTGGCTTTAATTGTAACAGACTTGAGCTAACCCCAAAAATGCCCAAAGGTCATAAACAGCCCAACGCTTAGTAGAATAAATGCCACAATAATTAAACGCTTAAACCAGTTAAAAGCTGGCAGACGCGTGGCATTGTCATCCGACATGAGGTATGCAAACAAGCACAGTAAGCTTGCTGCCAACGTCATAATCCCAAGGCCAATTGGTAAAATATAGAGGTATACTTGCCACACAGTCATCTCACAAACGGCTTCTATTAAGCGCATCATAGCAGTATCATGATTGTGCTGTCTGTATCTGACGCTACGCTAAATCAAAAATAGGCAATAAAAAAGGCTATTCTATAAAGAACAGCCTTTTTGCTATTACTATCATTAGTCTTAAATAAAAAGAGTCCAAACATTATAACGTGTCACTGATATAAATTTTACTTGCTTGCTGTGTCTACGCTGACAGAGGCTGCGCAAAATTTATCCCAGTAACACTGTATTTATTTTATAGTGGATTGATTATATCTAACAAATTAACGCATCGTCACAAACTCTTCTGAACC
>NZ_JBPYDC010001373.1:0-615 GCF_051847575.1 Psychrobacter sp. 1U2 | reverse complement strand
GTGTCCTCAACTTTATTGACACTAGATATCACCAACATCGGGATAGAATCTGCTAACGCTTGTGCCATCGCAGTCATGATATTGGTCATGCCAGGGCCTGTGATAATAAAGCAAACGCCAACTTTACCAGACGCGCGGTAATAGCCGTCGGCCATAAACCCAGCGCCTTGCTCATGACGCGGGGTCACATGGCGAATATCGGTATTGGGCAAACCACGATATAGCTCTACCGTATGGACACCAGGGATACCAAATACGGTTTCAACTCCGTAATACTCTAACCATTGTACCAACAGCTCACCGCATGTCAGAGGTGAGGTTGTTGGCAGTGAAGAAGGCGCTTGCATTGATTGCGTCATGGGTCGATCATCCTAAAAAGGTTCGCTGAATATTCAGGCAATTATCAAAATTATCAAATCTGTATCTTGAAACAACCCTTATATTATTTATATATAAAGGCTGCTTGTTATAGAGACTATTTTGTCCAAACTGTTCTTTGCAGGACAGTTCAATCGAGATAAACGCTGCGATTAGTAGACTGCTTTGACTTTGTCGTCATAGCGCACACCTGGCAAGATACATAGCATCTCGAACAGCAAGTTCGCTGCTAACACA
>NZ_JBPYDC010001372.1:0-615 GCF_051847575.1 Psychrobacter sp. 1U2 | reverse complement strand
TCCAGTAATTGATAAGGCTACGACCAAAGGTACTCTTAATACTAAAACTGAGAAAACTGCTAAAAGCAGTTCAGTCGATAACGATAAGAGATGATGCTTCTTGGCTAGTACTGACTACAAGTTGTAGAAGTCTAACTCTATATATAACTACATGATAGATATTGAGTGACATAAAAAAGACACCTGTGCGTGTCTTTTTTTATGGTCATAGATTTGTTTTATCGTCATAAAACATTTGAGCTTCACTGGTAACCGCGACGCATGAGTATTTGGGCATTAAGATACGCTGTGCTAATCTAAACCATTAATTTTCTATCATTTCACATTGATAACAACGACAGAGATCTTACCATGAGTACTGATAATAAGACTGCAAAACCGAGCTTTACAGGCACCAAAAGCTATATTGCCACTGATGATTTGCAACTAGCAGTTAATGCAGCAATGACGTTACAAAAGCCGCTGCTAATCAAGGGTGAGCCTGGCACAGGTAAAACGCTACTTGCAGAAGAAGTGGCTAACAGCTTAGGCATGCCGCTTATCACCTGGCATATTAAATCGACTACTAAAGCTGAGCAGGGACTGTATGAATACGATGCAGTATCGCGCTTGCGT
>NZ_JBPYDC010001371.1:0-615 GCF_051847575.1 Psychrobacter sp. 1U2 | reverse complement strand
TTAGTACGATAGCGTCACCGCTATTGTGCGCCTTGTGCCGGAGAAGAAGTATGCGCCCTATTGGCAACACCTTTATCAAAATCTCGTCAGTAACCTTGCTTGCTCTAAGTGTAAACTTGGTTGGCTGTCAGACTTTTAAAAATCTGACGAATACAGACAGTGACGCGGTCGAAACCGCTGAAAAATCAGAGCAAGATTACTATAACGATGCTATTACTCAGATTGATAAAGGCCGCTACATACAGGCGATTGAGGATCTGACCAGTTTACGTACTTTTTACCCGACGGGACAATATGCTGAACAAGCACTCCTTGATATTATGTATGCTCAATATGCAAGTGGTAGCTTTGAGACAGCGGCAGCAAGTGCAGATCGTTTCATCAATCTCTATCCTGCTAACCCGCAAGTAAGCTACGCATATTACGTACGCGGTGTGGCCAATATGCAAGGCTCATCTGAGGGTATTAAGCTGTTCAAAATGGATCAATCTGAGCGCGATACTGCCTATTTACGTATTGCCTTTGCCAATTTTCAAGAGTTGATTAATAAATACCCTAACAGCCCATATGCGCCAGACGCAGCGCAGCGTATGACTTTTATTTACAATCAGTTTG
>NZ_JBPYDC010001370.1:0-615 GCF_051847575.1 Psychrobacter sp. 1U2 | reverse complement strand
AAAGAAAAAATCAATCTCTGAGCTCTTGGCTATTGCTAAAGAAATGGGTCTTGATAATATGGCACGTAGCCGTAAACAAGACATAATCTTTGCCATATTAAAAACGCATGCTCGTAACGGCGAAGCTATCTATGGTGATGGCGTACTAGAAGTCCTACCAGATGGTTTTGGCTTTTTACGCTCATCAGAAGGCTCTTATTTGGCTGGCCCTGACGATATTTATGTCAGCCCAAGTCAAATCAGACGCTTTAGCCTAAAAACAGGCGATAGTATCGCTGGTACCATTCGCCCACCAAAAGACTCTGAACGTTATTTTGCTTTACTAAAAGTAGGTGAAGTCAACTTCGATACGCCAGATCGTTCGCGCCATAAGCTCATTTTTGAAAATCTAACCCCGCTATTTCCTACCGAGCATCTTAAGCTTGAGCTTGGCAACGGTACAACAGAAGACTTAACTGGACGTATCATTGATCTGATTGCGCCGATTGGTAAGGGTCAACGCTCTATTATTGTCGCTCCACCAAAAGCAGGTAAAACCGTACTGTTACAGACGATTGCACAGTCCATTACGCGTAACAACCCTGAATGTTATCTGATTGTTTTACTGATTGATGA
>NZ_JBPYDC010001369.1:0-615 GCF_051847575.1 Psychrobacter sp. 1U2 | reverse complement strand
CAAGCGAGATGGCTTTTTTAAAGTATTGATCGGCCTTTTCAAGATTAAGGCGGCTGCCCTCTTGTTGCAACAAAACGCCCATCATATCATAGGCTGGCGCGTATCGGCTATCAGCAGCAAAAGCTTTTTCAAGTTGACGCTGCGCGGTATCAAGCTCGTTTTTACGAATGTATTGCGCGGCAAGCGATGTACGTACGCGAGCGATCTCCTGCTTGTCAAGATTACGAATATCGCTTGGCTGAGTAGACGTTTGATAACGCGTACTTCCAGTTAAGCCATCTGTTGGTGTACTTTGGCAACCCGCTAGTAATAAGGTAGCGATTGCACTAGCTATCAGCCGATTTTTTAGGCTCCCAAACTTTAGGTTACTAGACTCAGGATTACCAGAGATAGTATAGTTTGTTTTTTGATAAGCACTCGCTACTGAGGACTCCTTCATTATTAAAGATGTTTTACGCTGAGTCTTAAATTGACAAAAATATTCAAACATTATCATAGCCGCCATTATAAAACTGAGTTTTAGTACTGTAAATTTAATACTAGAGTTCCAATGAGCCATTAGTTTAATGGATTTAAACCCCTTAAGTACAATTTAGTTACCATGACTGCATTTTT
>NZ_JBPYDC010001368.1:0-615 GCF_051847575.1 Psychrobacter sp. 1U2 | reverse complement strand
ATAAGTAAACTATCGTCAACATCATAAATACGAACGCTTGAAGTGTAATAATCAAAATGTGGAAGATAGCCCACGGTACCGATAACGCCCATTGAATCCAAAACGGCATTAGAGCAATCAGTATGAAAATCAATTCCCCAGCATACATGTTACCGAATAAACGCAAACCTAATGAGACAGGCTTTGCAATTAAGGTAACTGCTTCTAAGATGAAGTTGATGGGGATTAAAATAATTTGTAAGATAGGATTCTTGGCACTAAACGGATGTAGTGTTAACTCACCAACGAAACCGCCCACGCCTTTTTCTTTGATGCTATAAAAAAGAATTAACAAAAAGACAGAGAATGACATGCCAAGCGTGATGTTGGGATCAGTTGTTGGCACAATCTTAAAGAACACATGGTGTGGATCATGGCCCATCGCGGCACCAATTTGGCCTGCTAGACTTGGGATAAAGTCGATAGGCAATAAATCCATTAGGTTCATCAAGAAGATCCATACAAAAATGGTCAATGCCAAAGGTGCAATCAACTTTGAGGTACCACTATAAGAATCGCGAACGTTATTATCAACAAACTCAACGATTAGTTCAACTGCCGCTTGAGTTTTGCTTG
>NZ_JBPYDC010001367.1:0-615 GCF_051847575.1 Psychrobacter sp. 1U2 | reverse complement strand
CTTTTTAGCGGTTGAGGGTGTGCCTCTAGCGGCTGAAGAGGCTAAAGATCCTGCTAAGTCATTACCACGTGGGCTAATCGGTGCCATGTTGATTTTAGCGTCATTCGCGTTGCTTATTTTATTCTTAGGACCAGGTGCTGCGGGTGCAGATACCTTAAAAGATTCAGGAGCGCCTTTGGTTGATGCCCTAATCGCCGTATATGGTGAAAATACGTGGTTGGCAAGTTTTGTAAACTTCGTTGGTCTCGCAGGTCTGATCGCCAGCTTCTTTTCCATCATTTATGCCTACTCTCGGCAGATTTTCGCCTTATCGCGTGCGGGTTATTTACCCAAAAAACTATCACTCACCAATAGTAATAAAGCGCCTTACTTGGCTCTTATTGTCCCTGGTATTATAGGTTTTCTGTTATCACTTACTGGTGAAGGAGACCTTCTCACTCTCATGGCGGTGTTCGGTGCGACTATCTCATACGTATTAATGATGGCCTCGCACATTAAGCTGCGTTTATCTCGTCCTGACCTGCCGCGCCCTTATAAGACACCGGGCGGCATCATGACTTCAGGTATCGCCCTTGTGTTAGCTTTTCTTGCCGTTATTGCAGGACTAATGGTAGA
>NZ_JBPYDC010001366.1:0-616 GCF_051847575.1 Psychrobacter sp. 1U2 | reverse complement strand
AACGACGCTATAAACTTAGATAAACAACCCCCTTTAATCGATACGACAGATACTATTTATGCTAATCCATCTGACTATCGTGACTCAGACACTTCTGAGAGTCGTTTAAAAGGCCGTACTCGTAACCCGAGGAATAATCTGATAGTAAAGGTCTTGCTATTGATTGGCGCACTGCTCGCCATCGGGCTAGCATGGGTATTCGTCATCAAGCCTAATTATCTAACCGCTGCACCTGTAGGGCCAGTTGCTGATATACCTGTCAAAGCTGAGCCGACAACTGAGCCTGCCGTAGAAGATTTATCACCAGTGGAGCTATTGGTTGTGATAGATGACAGTGGGAATATATATACTTGTACCGCGACTGTAGGGGATACAGTGTTACAAAATGCGCTGAATCAAGCCTTACACGTCAGCTTTGGAGAGCAAGCAAATTCTTGTATGCTAGAAGTAAAGCAAGGTGTTGCTAAGCGTTTATCCAACATCGATGTAGAAGCGTTGCCCCGTGTATTCACGCTACTGCGCGCAGTTCCTTTTGCACGATTACAACTACAGAACGCCGCGCTTAACCTAGAAGTACCGGATGACGTATTACTCCAACGCCTAGTGACTGATGTAC
>NZ_JBPYDC010001365.1:0-616 GCF_051847575.1 Psychrobacter sp. 1U2 | reverse complement strand
ATCAAGTGAAGCTGTATTATTGGGCTTCAATGTTCGCGCAGATGCAACTGCACGCCGTAAAGCAGATACTGCCAACATGGATATTCGTTACTACAGCGTAATCTATGGCTTGATTGACGATGTAAAAGCTGCGATGAGTGGCTTGCTTGCCCCTGAACATCGTGAGAAGATTCTTGGTATTGCAGAAGTTCGTGAAGTATTCCGTTCTAGCAAATTCGGTGCTGCTGCTGGTTGTATGGTGGTTGAAGGGACTATTTATCGTAATAAGCCAATTCGTGTATTACGTGATGATAAAGTTATCTTCACTGGACAGTTACAGTCGCTACGCCGTTACAAAGAAGACGTTAATGAAGTGCGTACTGGCATGGAATGTGGTCTTGCCGTTCGTGGTTATGATGTCGAAGCTGGTGATAAGATTGAAGTCTTTGAGATTCAACAGTTTGAACGTACAATTTAACCATATTGTATTTTTATTCGTTAGAACTTAGAGTATTAATATAACGATGTATTAAGGTCTAACAGGATCATCCTGGTAGGCCTTTTTTATCGTATATTTCCGCTATTAAAAGCTATTTTTAAAATATTATTGAAAAGTAGGATAATAAAATGAATCAAC
>NZ_JBPYDC010001364.1:0-616 GCF_051847575.1 Psychrobacter sp. 1U2 | reverse complement strand
ATTCATTTTATTTAGTATCAACTATATGTGACTGTGCAGCTATAAAAGTGCTGACATAATATCACGACAGTTATGACAATCACCATGAGAACACCTTATCTGATGCAGTTACTTCACCCACACCGTAGCTATTTATAAAAAAGTGCTTGCATAAGAAAATAATCTTTGATAATTTGTATATACAACTTATGTTATACCAAATAATGCTACTACTAAAATGTCACCAGCAAACTGTATAGATAATCACAAGGATATGATCATGACTACCGATAATAAAATGAACAACAACGGCACCAGCAACCGCAATGTTTTTACGCGTCGTGATGAGAGCCGCAACATTGCTGCACCGACTGGCAGTACATTAAATTGCAAAAGCTGGCTGACCGAAGCGCCTTATCGCATGATTCAAAACAATCTACACCCTGACGTGGCCGAAAACCCAAAAAGCTTGGTTGTGTATGGCGGTATCGGACGTGCAGCCCGTAACTGGGAAAGCTATGATCAAATACTCGCGTCACTCAAAGAATTAGAAGACGATGAGACCTTATTAGTGCAATCAGGCAAACCAGTTGGCGTCTTTCAAACTCATGAAAATGCGCCACGTGTACTCATTGCC
>NZ_JBPYDC010001363.1:0-616 GCF_051847575.1 Psychrobacter sp. 1U2 | reverse complement strand
GCTCTTTCACCTTAATGCTGTCCATACCCTCAGCCAGTAACGTCAGTGCAGACTGTGCTTGCGTACTATTGGCATTATAAATCTTACTGATATTCTCTAATTGGATATGATTCATCGTGGTTCTCGCTATTGGTATTTATTGTTGTCGTTGTTATGGTTTTCGTTATTATCAATTTCGCTGTTTGTTACGCTCATTTTTAACGGGGCATGTGCACCTTAACGCCAAGCAAACTCCTAACCAATCGGACGTTTGCCCCCTTCAATGGTTTTTTGACGCGCACGCTTACCTTGACCAAAAGCTTGAGTAATACGGTCGATAATAATAGCAACGATGACAATAGCGGTACCTGCTTGTAAGCCTTGACCGATATTGAGCGTTTGGATAGATTGCAAGACATCTTCGCCAAGACCAGGTGCACCAATCATGGAAGCCAGTACTACCATAGCAAGCGACATCATTACTGCTTGATTAATCCCCGCCATGATACTAGGCAGTGCTTGGGGCAGCTTAATCCAGACAAGCAGCTGCAAATGAGTGCTACCAAATGAGCGTCCTGCCTCGACCATTTCATGATTGACTTGAGTAATACCCAAAGTCGTTAGACGTATGAGTGGC
>NZ_JBPYDC010001362.1:0-617 GCF_051847575.1 Psychrobacter sp. 1U2 | reverse complement strand
AAAACTGAGTCATTGTTCCAATTTTCATCGTTAACCATTATTTTATTGTTGTTAGCGTTTTATGGCGGCACTTACTTATTGTCATTGTTGATTAAAAAAGACAAAGAGACGACGTCGGGTTTTATGGTCGCAGGCCATGGTGTCGGTTTTGGTATGGGTGCAGCCAGTATGACTGCTACTTGGATTTGGGCAGCATCGTTTTATGCCGCCGCTACTTCTGGCTATAAGTATGGCGTTTCAGGGCCGATACATTATGGCTTTTGGGGCGCGCTAATGATTTTATTTATCTACCCTTTTGGCATGCGCTTTCGTGAGCTTGCTCCTGATGGACATACTTTAGGCGAACTTATTCACGCTCGTCATGGCTCATCAAGCCAATTAATTTTAGCCATATCCAACCTTATGGGCAGCTTAATTAGCTTGATGGTCAATTTCACTGCGGCTGGGGCGTTGGTATCGGTACTATCACCGTTATCGTTCCAAACAGGGGTGATTATTGCGGGTGTCGGAGTACTGAGCTATACCCTAACTTCAGGGTTTCGCGCCTCAGTCTTCACTGACTTTGCCCAATTGGTCGCTTTAATGGCCATTGGTATCGTTATTATTCCGGCAGTATT
>NZ_JBPYDC010001361.1:0-617 GCF_051847575.1 Psychrobacter sp. 1U2 | reverse complement strand
CTAGCAAACAATCCACATCAGCAGTGGCATGCACTTACAGTAATGCCAGATCGTCCCTGGCTGCATACGCGTATCGAGCAGCGTTTAGAGATTATGTGGCGTGAAGGACTGGTAGATGAAGTACTTGGTTTGCTTGAACAATATCCGTTGACACCTAATTTGCCATCTATGCGCTGCGTTGGCTATCGGCAAGTTTTAGAGTACCTGACACATATTAATCATTCAGTATTTGAGCAGCCACATCTTGATAAGACCCAGTTTGAAGATGTTTTTGGTAGATTTGAAGACCCAAGCAAACATAAAATAAAACCACAAAGGGCGCTGCAATCACAGTCGTCAACCCTTGATAGTCAAACCGAGGCGCTTGCTTGTTATCAAATGCAAAATAAGGCATTATATGCTACAAGACAACTGGCTAAACGCCAATATACTTGGCTACGTAAGTTGGCTCAATTATCGAACGTAAATAACGATTTGCATAATAACAACGAAATTGTCATATCATCCTACGAATCTATGACGCAAGCTAGAGAATATCTGATCTGAACAATCATTTGTCATCTATTAATAATGATAGACAAGAAGCTTATGGTATTACGTTCTAATAGATTTTAATA
>NZ_JBPYDC010001360.1:0-618 GCF_051847575.1 Psychrobacter sp. 1U2 | reverse complement strand
TAATTACGCTCATGGCATGTTGTCCTTTTTAATTTTAGGGCTTACTTTTGCCGTAACTGGCCTAATATGGTGCACGTGTTTGGCATTATTGGCGTCACAGTTTAGTAAAAGCCTGAGAGAAAACCCAACAACTGAATCTATTTTGAATAAAATAAGTGGTGTGGTGTTTATTGGCTTAGGTATTAAGCTGTTGACTGAGAAGGGTTGAGAAAACTGCTATAAATGTCCAAATAAGCTACTTTTTATAAAATCTACCTACTCATAAAAAAAGCCCAGTCCCCTACATTAAGGAGACTGGGCTTTATATTATTCTAACTCTAATCAATCACTACGCAGCTTCTTTACTCTCAGTAGCGAGCTGACGTAGCACATAGTGCAATACACCGCCATGACGCACGTATTCGCGCTCTTTTGGCGTCTGTAAACCAACGTTAACTTCAAAGACTTCCTCTGAGCCATCGGCACGAGTAGCAGTGACTTTGGCAGTTTTGCTCTCGCCATTGTCAAGCCCTGTGATACTAATGACTTCTGAACCATCGAGGTTATAAGTGCTTGCATTCTCACCATCTTTAAAGGTCAATGGCAACACGCCCATGCCCACTAAGTTTGAACGGTGAA
>NZ_JBPYDC010001359.1:0-618 GCF_051847575.1 Psychrobacter sp. 1U2 | reverse complement strand
CCGCCTGAAACTGCCGATCAATATACCCAAATAGACGCAGGCCCATGGGCTCTAACGCAAAAAATATATCTGCACTATCATTAGAGTTATTACTATATACCACAGCCATGGATTGATAAAAATCCTCTGCAATCAACGGTAGCGTATCAAAATGCTTTTTTAGTTCAAACTGTTCATACCAATGTGGTTCACTTTGCCACTGACGCGCCAGCACTCGCCCTGCATAAAATGCTAAAAACAGTAATAAGTTGCGATAGCGCTCATCAGCCAGCAGTGCAACCTCGCCTAAGCCCTCAGACTGGTCTTTTGCCTTTGTAATATCACGGCGTATCTGCAAAATCAGCGTGTCTACTCGCTGTAAGCTGGCGAGCGATTCATCTAATTGACACTCATGCAGCTGCTTTTCATAAGCGATACCCCCTGCGATAGGACGATCTGCTATAAAATCTTGCCAGTAGCCTTCCGCCATATAATCAAGTGACGTTTTAGGGATCTTAGCTAAAGTAGCGTTTGGCGTAGCAAGCATGGAATGGGCATATCCTCTGAATAAAAATCACAAATGGCATTACTAGATTAGGCATCGGTTATACAAATCAGTTATACAAAGACGGTAACGAC
>NZ_JBPYDC010001358.1:0-618 GCF_051847575.1 Psychrobacter sp. 1U2 | reverse complement strand
ACGCAACATGATGATGCAGCGTTTTTCTCAGCAGTTTGGCGCTAATGCTGATAGCTTTGATAAAGACATGCTGCCAAATGAGCTATTTGAAGAGCAAGCGTTACGTGCAGCCCGTCTTGGTATCATCGTTGCCCGTGTTATCGACACACAAAACCTTGAAGTAGATCAAGAGCGCGTTGAGACCTTCATCAAAGAAGCTGCAGAAAACTATGAAGACCCAAGTGAGGTCATCGAGTACTACACCAATGATAAACAGCAACGTGCAAACATTGAGTCTGTCGTATTAGAAGACCAAGTGGTTGATTATCTCATTGATCAAGGTAACGTCACTGACAAAGAAGTTAGCTACCAAGACTTACTAGCGGCTCAGCAACAACAGCAACAAGCTATGTAAATTAGCGTTCTCACGCTATTGGTCTAGAGTGTAACAAGAATGCCCTAACGGTTTGTTGGGGCATTTTTATTCGTGGTTTATGAGGCTGCCCCTTGATAATTGAGCGCAAACACCCTATCAATAGGGAATCATTCTTTGTACAACCATCTAAGTTGTTATTATGAGTCACGCTGTCCGTTTAATCGCTACTTTTTAGGATTTGTATAAACGCAAACGTAGAGACG
>NZ_JBPYDC010001357.1:0-619 GCF_051847575.1 Psychrobacter sp. 1U2 | reverse complement strand
AATAGATAAATTTAAACCTTTGTATAATCAATATATTTTTATTGGTTATTTGAGGCTAGCACTTTTGTAATAGCTCTTATTTAATTTGCTAGATAGATGCGCTAAACATCAACACTATTATGCACGACGAGCAGATTATTGTCATGAAAGATTGCGTACACCCTTGCCTTTAGATTTGTTTCACTGTATAGCTATTTTGCTAATACACCTTGTCAAGACATACACTACCTGCTAACTGCTGATTTAGTCTTAATTATTCTAAATCAGTACTCGCTTGGCATTTTATATAAAGCTGTCAAGCATTTACCAGTGAAAGACCGTGACCGCTAGCGTCTATGGTAGGGCCGTTAACCAGGTATTTATGCTATAATGCCTCTACTTTCATTCTATAACTATAAGTACGACAATGATGACTAAAAAATCCCTTATCCAGTCCCCTGAAGCCATAGAAAAAATGCGTGTCGCCGGTAAGCTTGCCAGCGACGTACTTGTGATGCTTGATGAGCACGTGAGAGTCGGTATCAGTACCGAAGCGCTCAATCAAATAGCTCACGATTATATCGTTAATGAGCAGCAAGCTATCCCAGCGCCGCTCAATTATAATGGCTTCCCAAAATCA
>NZ_JBPYDC010001356.1:0-619 GCF_051847575.1 Psychrobacter sp. 1U2 | reverse complement strand
AAGTAGAAGGGGTAGCTGCGACTGACTGCGCAGTCGTGGCGACCGTTCAAAACGTCAAGTTTCCTATACGCTATCTAAATGATCAAACGCTAGTATTTCACCACAATCCAGATACTGATAGCTGGAGCTGTATAAGTTCACTTAACGAAAAACAGGCTCCTAAGCGCTGTATAACTAATTAAAAATGAACATGCACACATTAGGACTATTGATAGCTAAGATTGTATAAAGCTGAACGTAATATAACGATAATATGCAGACCCTAGATAAGTTTGCAACAACCGCTAGGCTTTGGGGTCAGTAGCAACATTGTTTGAGGCATCGTCAACTGGAGTTGCTTGTTTCTTAAGTACTTCATAAAAATCCCCTAAGTCCATCTTGCGCGCTTTACCAATATCTTCGTCAAACAAGCTTTCAAGCTCTGCCATTGCAGATTGTGCTGATTCAATCATCCTTGCTTCATCATCATAGATAGCTTGCTGACGTTCAATCAAATCATCGTCATAGTCGCGGAAAGTCTGAATCGTATCGCGGGCTTTTTCAGGTGATATACCAAGCAGCTGTAGGGACTCGCGTGACATATCTAACGAGGACAAGTAGGTCTCACGCCAGATATGAC
>NZ_JBPYDC010001355.1:0-619 GCF_051847575.1 Psychrobacter sp. 1U2 | reverse complement strand
AATATTACCTTCGTTTTTTATAGTAATCGTATAGTCAACATAGGCGTTGGCATTGTTGGTATCGAATATCTTATTGTTAAGATTGGTGGTCGCAGACTTAGTAATGGCATAAACAGGGGTAGTCGTAATAGCGTTATTGGTATTGGTCGCTCTTTTATCTGCTGTCGTCTGACCTTTATCTGTAAGATATTTACTGGCCGCGATTACCATAAAGGAGGTATTATGACCAATAACCCGATCACTATTTGATGTGGCAGTGATAGTAATATCAGCAGTTTGGCCTGGTTTAAGCGTTATCTTACCACCGATTGCAATGGTCTCAGAGTTACCAACATTGGTGGTACCTTCTTTTATTTGGTATTTAATGATAACGCTAACAGGCAAATTGTCTGATGGTTTAAATAGGTAGATGGTATAGGTATCAGAGATATTACCGTCGTTACTGAGCGTATGGCTAAAGTCCACAGAAGAGCCAGAGCTGGGGGTCGCTTCAATATTTTCATTTATATTGTCACCAATGATACCATCATCGTTTTTGGCAACTAAGCTAAACGCGCCTGTTTCAGTTACATTGATGACGACTTCATTTGACTCCGCCTTTTGCTCAGTAGCATTGTCA
>NZ_JBPYDC010001354.1:0-620 GCF_051847575.1 Psychrobacter sp. 1U2 | reverse complement strand
CTTAATGATAATTACTGTTTACTGGACGTCGGTCTTGAGACGGGTCGTACCCATCAGATTCGTGTACACCTAAGCCATATCACTTATCCAATAGTTGGAGATCGTGTCTATGGAGGACGTCGCCAACTGCGAGCAGGGTTGACAGAAGAGCAGCGCCAAGCGATTGGTAATTTTCCAAGACAAGCGTTGCACGCATATACTTTGGGGTTTGTCCACCCAACGACGGGTGAAGATATCGAAGTGACCACTCCTATTCCTGAAGATATGCAAAAACTCATATCAGTGCTAACTGATGGTTATGATGACGAATAAAATATGACAGATAAACTTCCCCTGACAATGCTGGCACAGCTCAATGAAGTGACAGTATTCCAAACAGCCGCCTATCATACCGCTGGTTTTGTGCATGCTGATATTAAGCATAAAACGCTTGAAGATCAAAAACATCAACCAATGCTGCAATCAAAACAAGCAAGCTATGGTGAGTTAAATCTTGGACTGCACGTTGCTGATGATCCTGTACAGGTATTGGATAATCGTATGCGTTTGCTAGCGACTATCAATCAGCAACTGACAATCCAACGGCGTGCTCCTATCAGTAGTGTGTACTGGGTAAATCA
>NZ_JBPYDC010001353.1:0-620 GCF_051847575.1 Psychrobacter sp. 1U2 | reverse complement strand
AACGTACCAAGACAAAGCTTACTTGAGCTTGGCTTTACTGATGCTGACTTAGATGATCCAAACCACAGTATTTATGAGCCTGTTGGTTGTAACGAATGCCGCGAAGGCTATAAAGGCCGTGTTGGTATTTATGAAGTTATGAAAGTCGACCCAAATATCTCACGTATCATTATGGAGGACGGTAATGCAATCGATATTAAAGATGCCGCACTCAAAAACGGTTTTCGTGATTTGCGACGTTCGGGCATTTTAAAAGTACTTCAAGGTGTCACTAGTATACAAGAGATGATGCGAGTAACTTCTGAATGATAGTAAGTTAATGCTGGCCATTGTTTAAGACTTAAGAGCGACTAAATAACCATCTAAAAAACACTTATTAAATAACGCTGATTAGAGCATATAGATTACGAAAAACTTGAGGGTAAAGACATGGCACAAGCTAAGACTGATATGCTATTAGACTTTGTCTATGATGGAGTCAATCGGCGTGGACAAAAGATCAAAGGTGAAACCACAGGTCGCAGTTTAGAGATTGCAAAAGCGACGCTGCGTAAACAAGGTATCACAGTCAAAACAATCAAGAAAAAACCTAAGCCCTTATTTACCGTAAAAAAAGCCAT
>NZ_JBPYDC010001352.1:0-620 GCF_051847575.1 Psychrobacter sp. 1U2 | reverse complement strand
GGAATGAGGCTATGACCTTCTCGGGCCTCTATAATGGCCAGCTCAAAATCTATCATAGCCTGCACAAACAGCCGATCTGAAAAGTGCTCTACAGTATTAGTATGCATAAATGGCTGATTGATTAATTGAGTAATTTTCATTTAGAATCTCTAATTTTGGTAATCATTGAATAGCATGAATAAAGAACAAGATAAGAAAATACCTGTTGATAGTCCAGATTTTGTTGCATCGCTTGCGGCAGGAATGAGTGTATTACTCACTTTTGATGAAAACCATTCTAGCATGACGTTAAGCGAAGTAGCTGAGCGTGCCAAGATAGATCGAGCAAAGGCTAGGCGTTATCTATTAACCTTGCACGCTCTGGGTTATGTCCATAAAAGCAAGCGTCAATTTCGTCTAACGCCTAAAACGCTAAGCCTTGGTGTCAGTTACTTGAGTAGTGTCCACCATCACGATATTATCCAGTTCTATTTAGAACGCGTCACTGAACAAACTGGGGAGTCGTGTTCGTTTGCCGTATTGGATGGCAATGAAGTGGTATATATCGCCCGCTCTGCGACTGAACATCGCCTAATGTCTATTACCCTAGCGATTGGCACAAGACTACCTGCAGCTTATAC
>NZ_JBPYDC010001351.1:0-620 GCF_051847575.1 Psychrobacter sp. 1U2 | reverse complement strand
CAAGGCGAGCCTATCATTTGGGGGCCTGACCGTCATTTGGGTAAATACTTTGCACAAGAGACTGGCGCAGACATGTTGCTGTGGCAAGGGTCTTGTCTAGTACATAACGAGTTTAAAGCGACTGAGCTGATACAATTAAAAGAAGAACACCCTGACGCTAAGGTGTTGGTACATCCTGAATCACCTGATAACGTGGTCGACCTCGCTGATGTGGTTGGCTCAACCAGCAAACTATTAAAATCAACGTATGAGCTGGATGCCGATACCTTTATTGTCGCTACCGACCTGGGTATCTTGCACGAGATGCAAAAGCGCTCGCCAAATAAGCGTTTTCTAGCTGCGCCGACCGCTGGTGAGAGCGCCAGTTGTAAAAGCTGTGCATTCTGTCCATGGATGGCGATGAATGGCCTAAAAGGAATTGAGCAGTGTCTGTCTCAGCGCAGCGGTGAAATATTAATGACGCCTGAGCTGGCAGCAGGTGCAAAAAAACCACTACAACGCATGCTTGATTTTGCCGAAGCGCAAAAGCAACGTGTGGCCGCGAGCGGAGATATTGTCAAAGACCGTGCGCTATTTGCTAACGTTGGAGCTGCCTAATATGAATGAGGCGCGCGTATTGG
>NZ_JBPYDC010001350.1:0-621 GCF_051847575.1 Psychrobacter sp. 1U2 | reverse complement strand
CGCGCCAGCTTATTGAGCTGGTCGTCAATAAAGGCGACAACGATCAGCGTTTGGCCCTACTCAAAAACTTACCATTACCAACTGTTGATATGATAAAAGAGTATATTTTAGCCAGTAACGATGGTGATGCTATTGGCCAGATGAATGCTTATTTGCAGATCAATCCAGAAGGCTATGGCAGCCATCATATGCTAGCTAGCAATCAAGCAGATCGTATTGTACCGTTAAGTCCTGGCAACAATGCAAACTAAAATGATGAGGGTCACTAATCGTTAACTGGTTGGTAAGTTACTGGCTCTTATAGCCTAAATTTTACAACGATAAGTTAATTTTAATCGTTTTTGACGTAACGTTTTTTAAGTGCGCAAAAATTGTTATAATTAGCAGCTGTTTTTTAGTATCTTTATTTAGATAACTGTTTTTAAAGATACCAGTTTTTAACAATACTCCCATCTGTTCTTAAAATACGATTGACGACCATTCATTGTGCGATAAATGATTGTTGAAATCAGTTATTTATCACCAAAAACTTTGTCATTCAAGCGAGGCTTACATGCAATACCCAAAACATTACGACGTGATAGTGATCGGTGGCGGTCATGCTGGTACAGAAGCTGCTTT
>NZ_JBPYDC010001349.1:0-621 GCF_051847575.1 Psychrobacter sp. 1U2 | reverse complement strand
CGATAGTCAAAACGTCCTTGATTATGCGGACTACTTTAAAGTGGACGCTGCGACCGCTCAGCATAACCTAACCGTGAGCATGGCAAGTAACGAAGCACTGTCAAAGGTGCTTGATCAAGTCAGCGATAGTTATACTTCTCATGAGCTGACTGATGGTAAAGATATGAAGCTTATCATTCATACTACGCCCGATGTCGCTGCCAGTAGCTATGATTATGTGCTATCCGATGACTTTGCTAAAGGGCTGGTGTTACCCATCGTGATTCAGCCGGATGGTGAGAAAGGTGATGTTGAGGTGCATGGAGAGATGCCACAATAAGAGGTTTAGAATGGTCACTAGTAAGCTCTATCCGCCATAAGTTTTACTGAAGCAAGTTTTTCATTTTTATGTCGAGCAAAGTACTTATTTATCTGGCAGGCTGATATAAAAGTTTAAGGATTTTCTAATATTGGAGGGTACGCAAAGCGCACCCTCCTAAAAACTACTTACTAAAGCAAAGCACGAATAAGCATATAGCTACCCATACCTACCATCATCACGTTTTCAGTTAATGAGATAGCCCCTAATGGCACATTACTATCTCCGCCTACGCAGGCACATTTTAGCTCTCGCTTATCAAT
>NZ_JBPYDC010001348.1:0-622 GCF_051847575.1 Psychrobacter sp. 1U2 | reverse complement strand
ACCCAAATTAGGAACCAGCGTCGTAAATGGATAGTCAGCAACTTTAGGTTTAGCAGCAGAGACTTGACGAATAAAAGTAGATTTACCAGCATTAGGCAATCCCACCAGACCGACATCAGCCACTACTTTTAGCTCAAACTTCAGTACCTTTAACTCGCCTTCAAAACCTGAGGTTGCTTTACGCGGCGCTTGATTGGTAGAGCTTTTAAAGTGAGTATTGCCAAGCCCTCCGTCGCCACCTTTAGCAACCAATATTTTTTGATCAATCTCAACCAAGTCGCCTAGTACCTCGTCTGTCTCGGTATCAATGATAGTCGTACCAATAGGTACTGGCAAGAATACGTCATCAGAGCCTTTACCAGCGCAGTTTTTACTATGACCATTCTCACCACGCTTGGCGTCATAGCGACGCGTATAGCGATAGTCGACTAGCGTATTTGTGTTATCATCGGCAATAACATAAACATCACCACCGCTACCGCCATCACCGCCATCCGGGCCACCGCGTGGTACGTATTTTTCTCGGCGAAAACTGGCGATTCCATTACCACCGTCACCTGCTTTTACCGTTACGACGGCTTCATCAATAAATCGCATCTTACGTTCCTTACTTTCTAGATTA
>NZ_JBPYDC010001347.1:0-622 GCF_051847575.1 Psychrobacter sp. 1U2 | reverse complement strand
CAGAGGCTTCAAAAAATTTATCCCAGCAGCACTATGCTGTTTTTGAGAGGTGTTTTTTATTTATTAAAACTGGCTTGCAGGCTTCTATCCTTTAAAGTCAGCCAGCATCTTGGTGATGCGCTCATCTTTTTCGCGCCATATATGCTCAACCCATTCAAACATTCTGGCTTTGACGGCATCATCATCTTGATAACCACCATTTTGAACAGCTACAGATAAACCCTTTGGTATGTCGATATAGCGGACATCGACGCCTAAGCGCTTGATATTGCCTTTCCACAAGTCACTATAAGTCGGTACGCCATCAGGATAGACAATCGTTATATCCAATATACCGTCTACTTCGGCACCCAACGCATTGATAGCCAGCGCCAAACCGCCCGCTCTTGGCTTAAGCAGGTGCGTGTAGGACGACTGCTGTTTCTCATGCTTAACAGGCGTAAAGCGCGTTCCTTCTAGATAATTGAGCAAGGTAAAGGGCTTGTCTTTAAGTAGCGCGCAGGCACGTTGTGCTTCTTTGAGGTCTTGACCTTTTAAGGCAGGGTTCTTTGCGATATCCGCTTTAGAATGCCGGCGCATCATGGGGAAATCTAAAAAATAAAAGGTTTGACCGACGATAGGA
>NZ_JBPYDC010001346.1:0-622 GCF_051847575.1 Psychrobacter sp. 1U2 | reverse complement strand
CTAAATCTTTAGAAGCAGATTCTGTAGCGATGTCATCAGCGTCATCAGCGTCATCAGCGTCATCATACTCCACACTATAAGCATCAGTTTCTAAAGTATGGCTATCTAGATGTGCTTTAGTAGACATCTTGTCAGACTCAAGCGTATTTTTTGGCGTGAATAAGGTCGCTACGGTCATAGATTACTCAGTATCTTTACAAAGGTGATTTGGCGATAAAGCAATTGATAGTAGAACAAGGTTTAATGACGTGTTACTACTAATGCACTAAAAGCAGCAGCGATTATAACAAAAAATGCTAACAGTTTGAAAAGATGAGATTAAATTGCAGGGTTTAAAGTCATAAAATTCAATACCCTTGTTATCCATATAGGTCTTATAACTTCTATGGTTATGTAATAGTAGCCATATTTTTGTTAAAATGGCTGTTTTTCGCTTTTCAATAATAGACACTACTATGACTGACATTACCTCGCAATCTGACTTTTTCAGCTCAGTATCCAAAACTCCTGCACATACGCTTCAACAAGATCAAAATGCTGTCGTCTTACTATCAGGTGGGCTTGATTCGGTCACTTGTTTGTACTGGGCAAAGGCTCGCTATGCTTGCGTCACCGCGGTAAG
>NZ_JBPYDC010001345.1:0-622 GCF_051847575.1 Psychrobacter sp. 1U2 | reverse complement strand
AGGACAAGTCGTACGTGTCGGTAAGGGTAATGCGGTTGAAGTAGACTGGACGCAGCCATTAGGTGGCAAGACGATGTTAGTCACTGGCGCCAGTCGCGGTATTGGTGAGGCGATCGCTCGCGTATTGGCTCGTGAAGGCGCACATGTCATTTGCCTAGATGTACCACAGCAACAAGCTGACTTACAAAAGGTTGCAAGCGAGATTAGTGGATCGACTTTGATGGTTGATATCACTAGTGATGATGCCGGCGAGCAAATCGCTGAAGCTGCCAAAAAGCGTGGCGGTCTTGATGCTATCATTCATAATGCAGGGGTTACTCGTGATAAAACGCTTGCCAAAATGGATGAAAAAAAGTGGGATATGGTTATCAATATTAACCTTGCCAGTATTGCTAGATTGAATCGTTATTTACTTGATAATGATGTATTAAAAGAAGATGCTCGCATTGTATGTGTGTCTTCAATCTCTGGTATCGCAGGTAACCTTGGTCAGACCAACTATGCTACTTCCAAAGCTGGTGTCATTGGGCTGGTCGATGCGACTGCAAAACAGTTGGCAGACAATGACAAAGGCATGACGATAAATGCGGTTGCTCCAGGCTTCATTGAGACTCAGATGACT
>NZ_JBPYDC010001344.1:0-622 GCF_051847575.1 Psychrobacter sp. 1U2 | reverse complement strand
GTTGGGGTACCGGGTACAGTAGCAGGACTGCTAAAAGCGTTGGAAGATCATGGCACCATGAGCCGCGGACAAGTAATGGCGCCCGCCATTGCATTGGCTGAAGATGGTATAGAAGTTACTGCTGGTTTGTCGGAGTCGCTAGAAGCCTTGAGCGATCGTTTGCAGAAATGGCCGAGCACCCAAAAAATATTTTTTAAAGCAGATGGCAGCGCCTATCAACCAGGTGAACGCTTAAAGCAGCTCGAGCTTGCTCGCTCTCTGAAATTAATTGCTGCACAAGGTGCTGATGGCTTTTATAAAGGTGAAACTGCAAGCAAGCTGGTCAAGGCCGTTAATGACGCTGGCGGCAGTATGAGCTTGCAGGATTTGGCCAATTATGAAGCCATCGCTCGCGAGCCAGTGAAAGGAGATTACCGCGGTTATGAGATTGTCTCGATGCCGCCGCCCTCTTCTGGTGGTATTCACATCGTGCAGATTTTAAATATCTTAGAAGGCTATCCGCTCAAAGACTACGGGCAAAATAGCGCACAAACCATTCATTTGATGGCTGAGGCCATGCAACTGGCTTATGCCGATCGAGCTGAGTATCTAGGAGATTCTGATTTCATCGATGTACCTGCCA
>NZ_JBPYDC010001343.1:0-622 GCF_051847575.1 Psychrobacter sp. 1U2 | reverse complement strand
TAATACCACTTTAGCAATAAATTGAGCGGCGATTTTGCGCTCATTATGGGATGAGGTTTTTTACCAGTGCACCTTGTGTTTATCGTTGCCAGTATGGCTTATATATTGGTCAGTATCCATATCAGTTGGGCACTGACAAAAAATCACCTTATACATAAGGGTTTAAGCCTAGGTTTATTAACCGTTGGTATGCTTGCCCATGCCGCGCTATTGTACCCGTATGTCGTTACGTTATATGGATTAAATTTTAACCTATTTAATATAATCAGTCTCATCAGTCTATTTTTCTTATTCTTTTACGTACTCTTTTGCCTGTATCGCCCTATTCTTAGTCTCGGTATTTTAGCGGCGCCGTCGGCACTTATCGGCATGACGATAGGCTATGTTGGCCGCGCACCCTATCAACCGTTAACTGATGTAAGCATCGGACTTGAAGCACATATTTTATTGTCACTGGCCGCCTATTGTGTCCTGCTAATGGCTGCCCTACAAGCGCTATTTTTACGTCTGCAGATCCGTGAACTTAAACACCACACCATTCATCGCTTTTGGGTGAACAAACTACCGCCTCTACAAAGCATGGAAAGCCTATTGTTCGATATGATATTGGTAGGCTTTATCA
>NZ_JBPYDC010001342.1:0-622 GCF_051847575.1 Psychrobacter sp. 1U2 | reverse complement strand
CAACGGTGAATGTGCCAATTGATACACATCCCCCCAACCATGCAAATAAATAAGACCATGAGCCCATAATACGCGTGGTTTGCGGTGCCAGACTCTCCTCCCCGATTGCCTTATTATCGAGGGTTTGTACTCCTGCCGCAGCGACGGCAACTTTCGCATTTTCCATTACGTTCCCCTTCCTTGAGAAAGTTTGTTGGTTAATCGTGGATTAATTCATCTTGGTTAATTTAATTCTCAATCGGTGCAGCATAAGCACCAACCTTACTGGTTTTAAGACCGCAGCCAATCAAAGCCTCAACCATGCGCGTAGCAACAGTGACACCATCAATAACAGGAACGCCAGTCTCTTTTGTCAGCCATTCTGTCAGATCTGCCATACCAGCACATCCCAAAACTACGGCCTCACAATTGTCTTCACGCACTGCACGTAAGATCTCATCACGAACCTTTTCACGTGCGCCAGAGCCTGGCTCTTCAAGCGCAAGTACTGGTATGGCAGCCGAGCGTACACGGCGGCAGCGATGTGATAAGCCATAACCATGGATAAGATCTTCAATAACAGGTACTGAACGCGGCAAAGTGGTTACGACACTGAACGATGTCGAAATCATACTTGCCGCCT
>NZ_JBPYDC010001341.1:0-623 GCF_051847575.1 Psychrobacter sp. 1U2 | reverse complement strand
CAAATAATGACACTATGATTGACAAATAATGTGGCACGCCTAGCGTGATATCCTGAATTTTCAGCACCAGCAATCGGATGTGCTGGCACAAGCCCTATAGGTAGCGAGGTAAATACAGTTCTGGTAGCCTCAATGATATTGACTTTGGTACTACAAACATCGGTAATGATACAGTCTGTGGCCAGCTGTCTACTGTCCATTGCGTTTTTGATATCCACAAACACGGCTTGTACAGCTTGTACTGGTACCGCAATGACTATCAAATCACTACCACTAACCACGTCATCAAGTACAGAACTACCGGCATCAAGCAATCCATCTTGAATGGCTTCCTCTAAACTTGGCACATGCCTATCTACCGCTACCAAACGCTCGCTTACACCATTGTCTTTAATTGCTTGAGCAAGACTGGCGCCAATTAGCCCTAAGCCAATCACGCAAACCTGTTTAAATAGAGGTGGCTTAACGTTTAAAGGCGATCGTTTATTATTTTTCTGCTTGTTTTGCTGGCTACTCACGGCATTACTCATTGAACAAACCAATCCATACCGCTACGTAAGCTTAAGCATAGATTTAGATTTAGATTAGCATTATAAAAATTAAATGACAAAAACAGTACTTTT
>NZ_JBPYDC010001340.1:0-623 GCF_051847575.1 Psychrobacter sp. 1U2 | reverse complement strand
AACGGCACGGGTATCTTTTGTTTGCCAGGCTCATCAGGCGCGTGCCGTACAGGCTGGGAGAACATCCTCAAAGAGCAGTTTGATAGCCGTACGCGGCCGTGCAACTTTGTACCACACTTTATGGCACAAAACCCAAGCCATGACTGAGATGATGATAAGTAAAGTGCGTCTATGATAAATGGTTTGAAACCCTTAGACAGCTTGGCTGGTATTGTTATTTTAGCAGGCGGTGCTTCCAAACGAATGGGCATAGCCAAAGCGGCGCTTATGTTACCAACAGGGGAGTGCCTGCTGGATTATCATGTCCGGCATGCGCTGGATTTAGCTCAAGCTCATACTGGCAATAACAAAGACATACCTATTATGATTGCTGATAATGGGCGTGGCTTTCATGTTGGTTCAGAGCTGATGGATAGCGACTCACAAGCGCCTGTTATGCATATTGCTGATTATGGCGCTGATACGATTAATGACCAGAATGCTGATAGACAAAATAGCGCTGGCCAAAATAGTAACGGTCAGATTAGCAACAGCCAAATTCACACGGGCGGTGCATTGGTCGCTATCGAGTCAGCTCTGCAAACTGTGATACAGGCTCGCTCGCTAGAGGCTATAGCGGAAAA
>NZ_JBPYDC010001339.1:0-623 GCF_051847575.1 Psychrobacter sp. 1U2 | reverse complement strand
ATGGTATCGGAATGGGCATGCTGGGCAAAAAACAGATCACTATTATCACTGGTTTGCATAAATTCAATAAATCGGTAAGTGACGGGTCTGTCTTTGACATAGTCGATGGCGTCCATCAAGTTCTCAAAAGCAGTCTCTGCCATCAAAACACTGTTTATTTTAAGCTTGATATCGGTAGTTTCTAATAAGGTATCCATATCAGTAAGCAGTTGCGGTAAGGTATTAAAGCCAGTCATCTTATGAAAGGTGTCGGCATCAAAGCTGTCCATGCTGATATTTAATTGATTTAGGCCAGCTGCTTGCCAATTGGCCAAGTGTTTACCAAGCTTATAACCATTACTGGTCATGGCGACAGTCTCAATGCCCGGTGTCTGTTTAATGGTGTTAATAATCTCGACTACATCACGGCGAATAGAGGGCTCGCCGCCTGTGATTCTTACCTTTTTGGTGCCAACTTGCGCAAACCCGCGAATGAGTGTCGCAATCTCAGGCACACTCAATTCATCATCAGGACGCTTGCCTTGATAACCATTTGGTAGGCAGTATTCACAGCGAAAATTACAAAAGTCAGTAATAGACAGACGCAGATAGGTCAGGCGACGAGAGAAACCGTCAGTTAAAGG
>NZ_JBPYDC010001338.1:0-624 GCF_051847575.1 Psychrobacter sp. 1U2 | reverse complement strand
GTGACTGGCAGTCGGCAAGCCCCTGCTCCTTGTGTGGTCACAGTCACCACTGCGCCAGTCATCGCAAACAATTGTTGCAGCTGCATTTGGGCATTTTTTAGCGCCATATTCATCACATCACCTCGGCACGCACGCTCCAGCACTTCTTTTTTTGCCATTGTCTGTGCTTGCGCGAGTATCTTAGGATCAACCTGCATCAAACCAAAAGCACCTGTTTGCCAGTCATAGATTTCCAAGTCGTCTAGATACACTGAAAATATCTCTGATGGCGGTAAGGTAATGTTGATTTGCGGCATCATCGCGGTATTATTGTCGCTCGCCGTCTGTGCTTCATCTTCACCTACGTTAGACTCTTCAAGCTGTACGACTTGTACCATCTCAGGCGTCAACGCGCTCAAATCTATACCCGCATCTACCCGACCACGAGCAATAAACAAGCCTTTTTGCTCATCTTGCCAAAGTTTCATCCAGCTGCCCTGTCGCTCACTGGTAATCACTGTATCCACGCTAAAAGCTACGGTCTGCAACCGATTTAACTGTTGAATCTGCGTCACCACACCTTCACGAGTGACGGTTTCAATCGGTTCTTCTACCGTCCGCTCATTAATAGTATAAACAGCAAAA
>NZ_JBPYDC010001337.1:0-624 GCF_051847575.1 Psychrobacter sp. 1U2 | reverse complement strand
ATAGTCAATTCGCTATAAAAACGATATAGCGAGACTGGCGTAAATTTTTCGTAGCCTCTGTCAGCGTAGACACAGCAAGCGAGAAAAATTTATACCAGTTGCGCTTTACGTTACAACGTATCGATTTTATTTGGTATCGATTTTAGATAAGCTAAAAGCTAGGAGAAAGTAAAGCGTTAACAAAGTGTGGCAGTACCTGTGGCTCAAGAATGATGGTCGCAATCACACCGAACGCACCGCCCCACATATGAGCCATATGATTGATATTGGAGCCACCACGTTTGTCAGCGTAGATACTATAGGCAACATAAGCAACAGCAAACAGTATCGCAGGAATCGGCACAATAGCAAACAGATAGATGGACTCCCATGGCGCCAACAGAATAAAAGCAAACAATACCGCTGATACGCCACCTGATGCACCTAAGCTTAAATAACTGGCGTTTTTCTTATTTTGCAGATAGCTTGGTATCATTGCAATGATAATGGCCAACAAATAAAAAGCCACAAACCCATATCCACCCAAAAATGGCTGATAAAGCCCTTCTATAGCGCGACCAAAAAAATACAAAGTAAACATATTAAACAGTAAATGCATACTATCAGCATGGATAAAGCCATGAC
>NZ_JBPYDC010001336.1:0-624 GCF_051847575.1 Psychrobacter sp. 1U2 | reverse complement strand
ATGTCATCCGCTATGAAGATAAAGCTATTACGATCGTACCATGCTTGGCAGGGGCGCACCCCAAGCAGACTACGCCGGCGATGTGTCACGAGATTGGTGCAGCGTTAGCGATGTTGCATGAGACCCTGCAAGCGCTACAGCCTGCGCAGGATTACGGCGTGCCACTTTATCCATGGGGAGAGGTACGCGACCGTGAGATGCAGTTTATGCCAGGTGATGAAGCCAAATTAATGCGCGATATTTGGCAGGCTTACTCGAACTTACCACTTACCAGCTTACCAAAAGGCTTGTGTCATCTCGATATGTTTGCGGATAATACTTTGTGGAATTTGCAAAAAGATAATGAGACATTAACGGGCTTACTTGATTTTACTGAGGTCAGCGTTGAGCATTATGTGATGGATATTGCTATTACCATTAATGATTTTTGTACCACGTGGGGTGACGCTGAGCAAAGCGAAACGGTCAATTTTGATCGTCAAAAAATGAACGCCTTTTTGCAAGGGTATGAGTCTAAACGTGCGCTTGGCGAAGATGAAAAACGTGCATTGCCAGTGATGCTTGCCAAAGCGGCCGTGATTTTTTGGCTACTGCGTCTCAACGTCATTTACTATAACCGCACTG
>NZ_JBPYDC010001335.1:0-625 GCF_051847575.1 Psychrobacter sp. 1U2 | reverse complement strand
CGCACAAGGCCATGTTGCTGCCTTAAGCTATTTGCAGAAGAAAAATCTACCTGTTGGATTTTTACCTATTAATTTAGGTACTGGGAAAGGTACATCTGTATTAGAACTGGTATCTGCTTTTTCTGAAGTATCTGAGCAACCAATACCTTATCAGTTCGTTGCCCGTCGCGTAGGTGACATAGCCAGTTGCTATGCAAGTGCTAATAAAGCGAAAGATTTATTAGGATGGGAAGCCAAACTGTCTATCACTGAGATGTGTCAAGATACTTGGCGTTGGCAGCGTATGAGCCCTAATGGTTGTGAATCATAGGCTCTTAAATTCATTATAGTAATATATCAAATGTTATTTAATCAAAAAATTTAGAGGTATAATACATGAGCGTTATAATTCAAGCGGGGCATCCTTCTTCATATTCTTCTTTATTAATAGAAATGTTATACGATAGAGGACTAAAGAAAGCAGAGGATTCCAATTTACAACAATTAACTTCCGAACAAGTATCTAAAAATCTATATAAAATTAATAAAAAGTCAAAAGATATAGAGCATAATAAGCTTGCTGATAGTATCTCTGTAGACTTTCTACTTGCTAATATCGATCAGTATATATGGGGTTGGGAAAGCC
>NZ_JBPYDC010001334.1:0-625 GCF_051847575.1 Psychrobacter sp. 1U2 | reverse complement strand
CATTGCTTGAGTTTTTACCCAGTCTTTGATAGTGATTAGTGGAAAGTCAGGGCCATAGACTTGTGGCTCACTGCCATCGGCTTGATCAAGGGTATCAGGGTTGATGGTCGTTGGGCCCGTGGAGCCAAAACAGCTACCGATGTTATTGACACACACCACAAAAAACTGGTTGGTATCAATGGCTTTATTAGGGCCAATCATATTGTCCCACCAGCCCGATTTTTTGTCGTCAACACTATAATAGCCCGCTGCATGGTGACTGCCTGATAGGGCATGACAAATCAAAATGGCATTTGATTTATCCTTATTAAGTGTGCCATAGGTCTCGACCATTAAGTCAAAAGACGGCAGGGTACGATTGCATTCTAAAGTAAGCGGTTCGGCAAAATGGAATTTTTCGGGTGTGACGATTCCTACTGAGCCAACCATGTCGACTGAGCGATTCGAATCGAATGTATCTTTTGGAAGTTGGTCACTGGTACTATCAGGGCGTGCGTTCAAAGCTACCTCGCAAGACAACGATCATCAATAAAAAAAAGACAAGATGAAGACTATTTTTCTATACTGTTTTTAAAATGAGCTTGCCTATTGTATGGCGATGCGCGTAGGAGTACAACCTCCATGC
>NZ_JBPYDC010001333.1:0-625 GCF_051847575.1 Psychrobacter sp. 1U2 | reverse complement strand
CATCGAAGATACTTTATTAGATACCAGTAAATTGCTCGCAGCAAGCTTACAAGTGCCATTAACGTCAGGGCAACTATACGATGATGCCTATCATGCCAAACTTGATGCTGCTTTTATCGACGTACCAGCCATTGATAAACCTATAAAACCAGCGGATAAAAATAAAAGTGGTAGCAGCTTTCGCATCTATGTGACAGATGGTGATGGTAAGGTTATTTATGACTCATTGCCAACATCTAAAAATGCTGAAGGTGAAGATTATAGCCGCTGGAATGATATTTATCTCACCTTGAAAGGACTATACGGGGTTAGAAGTACTCCAGATATTAATAGCACGCGTGGTAGCTCAATTATGTATGTGGCACAGCCTATCAAAGATGAGATAGGCAATATTATCGGGGCGGTGAGTGTTGGTAAGCCTGTCGATAGCGTGCTGCCTTATCTGGACAATACACGCAATCGCATGCTTCTCACGGTCTTGCTCATTAGTATCGTCGCCCTTATTTTAGCAGGACTGGTGGCATGGTGGCTGAAGCAGAGTATTACCTTAGTTACTCAATACACTGGGGCTTTAGCAGAGGATACTAAAAAGCCTTATTTTTATTTAGGTCATGAGCTCAACAGC
>NZ_JBPYDC010001332.1:0-626 GCF_051847575.1 Psychrobacter sp. 1U2 | reverse complement strand
AACGCCCGCCAGATTAGCGCGTTTCGTGAGTGACGCGATCAGCAATTTTTGTAGTACTCATGCAAGCTACCCGGCGCCAAGACATATTTTATTTCCAAGCTGGCTCGATGAGTCTGACGCCGAACAGCTGCGTGAGATGCTCTACCCTGCTGTCGAACAACGCTGGTTACAGTCTATCGATGCGCGCCATCCTGCCGGTATCGGTCATGATATCTATCTAAAATTATGGGCGTTGTCTAAGCCAAGCATACCTGCTGACTTCATTTTATTCGATGAAGCGCAAGATGCCGACCCATTGATGATGGGCATTTTGACTCAGCAATCAAAGCAAGTCATTTATGTTGGTGACGCCCATCAGCAGATTTATGAGTGGCGCGGTGCAGTCAATGCGATGAAAAAGCTACCGTTGCCGCAAACGTTATTGACCCAATCCTTTCGCTTTGGTGAGCCGATTGCAGAAGTTGCTAATACCTTATTAAAGGCATTGCAAGAAGACGTACCACTTAAAGGTAATCCAGATAAGCGCTCATCAACAGATAAAGGTATGGTGCACAGTAAAAAAGATGCCATTCTTTGCCGTACCAATGCTGCTGCCATGGCGCAACTGTTAACTGGCCTTAAGCTTG
>NZ_JBPYDC010001331.1:0-626 GCF_051847575.1 Psychrobacter sp. 1U2 | reverse complement strand
TCTAGCTTTTCTCCGCTGAGCTTTATTCCATTAAAATGAAAATCCCATTCATGTAGTATCACCCCCGAGTCATAAAGAAAGGCTGTTTTATCTACATTATTAACAGCATATACTAAAATATACGCAACGTTATCGGTGTAAACAACATCGTTGAACCTGTTAATTGTTTTCGAAATTTTCATATAGTCAAAAGCTAATGTCTTATGTGGCTTTGCCCTACACTTTATTATCTTATCATCTGATTCAACATAAATTTCTGCATCCCAAAATTCAGGGGAATATCTATCTTCACCAACACTAAGGTAGCTGTACTCTTCTGTCTCTACGCTGATAGATTCGTAAGGCTTTAGAATCAGTGGAGGAGAGCACTTATATATTTCTAAACAATAGTTCTTATCAAAAATAGCAAATATCTTATAAATACTTAGAGGTTTATCTTTCTTGTTTTGAAAGACCATATTATTTATTCTTGCTTCAGATGTACCAGCAACTGTAATGTCATAAGTGACATTTACTTTATATCCTATTTTTCTCCAAGCGAAGAAAATAGCAAAAAAAGAAGCGAATATAGCTGCGACTGGCCTAAACTGTTGATCAATCCATTCCCAAATTATTGATAAATGTTC
>NZ_JBPYDC010001330.1:0-627 GCF_051847575.1 Psychrobacter sp. 1U2 | reverse complement strand
CTTAGCCATGCCCATGACATTGTAATTTGGAAGTACTGAAATACTACCTTCGTAAGTCAACGTCAGCATAGAACCATGACGCATAGCCAGTAATTCGCGAGCAGCTTTAGCCAATGCCACAAAGCTATAGCTTGAGATATCATGAGCGATATGACTGCCTTCACGAGTAGTGGCGCTAACAAAATCACCATCTAGCTGGTCCATTGGTGCAAAACCGATCGCATGGACCACGCCATTTATACCATCACCCCAATGATTACTGACTTGTTCAAAACAAGCTGCAATAGAGTCATCTGAAGCCACATCGCACTCTAACACTAAGTCAGCTTCAAACTTCTCAGCTGCCATGTCGACACGCTTTTTAATCTTATCGTTTGGATAAGTGAGGATCAATGATGCGCCCTCACGATGTAACGCTTCTGCAATAGCCCATGCGATAGATAACTTGCTTGCAATCCCAGTTACGACGAAACGTTGTCCTTGCAGTAGCATAATATTTCCTTGTGAATACATTAAAGTAATGAAAGTTGAGGTAAAGTGATTCAGTTGATCAATGACGCTACAATAAGAAAAGTAGCAAATGTCATCATAAAAAGATAGCTTATTATACACGATTCAAATTAAGTA
>NZ_JBPYDC010001329.1:0-627 GCF_051847575.1 Psychrobacter sp. 1U2 | reverse complement strand
TTTTACACAAAATAAAAGAGCAGGGCATGACGACTGGTGAGAAGTCAGTCAGTGGCATGAAGTTTGCGGCTCGTTTAGCTCAAAAGCTTATGACTTATCTCAATACGCAAACGCGTGATGGGCGAGCGTATGAAATCGATATGCGTCTGCGCCCATCGGGAAATGCAGGTATGATGGTGGTTTCTTGTCATGCTTTTGAGACTTATCAGCGCGAAAAAGCGTGGGCTTGGGAGCATCAGGCGCTGGTTCGGGCACGGGCAGTATGCGGCGACAAACGTGTAACAGCGCTATTTTGCGATATTCGCCGTACGATATTGGCCTTGCCACGTACGCTTGATGAAGTACGTACGGAAGTGACAAGTATGCGCATCAAGATGCAAAAGCATCTGGGCACCAGTCAATGGCAACAACAAGCGGGCAAGTTTCATCTTAAGCAAGACGCTGGCGGTATCATTGATATTGAGTTTCTGGCACAATTTGTCGTGTTGGCCTATTCGCATAAGTACCCAAGCCTCACTAAGTGGAGCGACAACGTACGCATCTTTGAAGAGGTGGCGTTGCTTGGCATTTGGGAGGAGCAAGTCTGTCAAGATTTAACTGATGCTTACTTACGTATTCGCGCCGCCA
>NZ_JBPYDC010001328.1:0-627 GCF_051847575.1 Psychrobacter sp. 1U2 | reverse complement strand
CCGCTACATAATCCTGCCAATGCGCTTGGCATCGAAGCTGTGCAAGCTATCTATCCTGAAATTCCACAAGTCGTCGTCTTTGATACTGCTTTTCATCAGACCATGCCGCCAGTTGCTTTTCTTTATCCGCTGCCAAAATCACTGTATGCAGATCATAAGATTCGCCGTTATGGCTTTCACGGTACTTCGCACGCCTACGTCTCAGAACGAGCAAGCCAAATCACAGATGCCAAAGGCCCTCATGGTTGGTTAACCGCGCACTTAGGCAATGGTTGCTCGGCGACCGCCGTCTATGATGGCAAGAGCTTAGATACCAGTATGGGACTCACACCGCTTGAGGGTCTGATGATGGGTACGCGTAGCGGGGATGTCGATCCAAGCTTACATATGCATCTAAAACGTCAGCTTGGATTGAGCTTAGAAGAGATCGACAAGATGCTCAACAACGAAAGCGGTCTGCTCGGTATCTCAGGTTTATCTAATGATCTGCGTACCATCGAAGAAGCGGCCAATGAAGGTCATAAAGATGCACAGCTCGCCATCGAGATGTTCTGTTATCGCGTTGGCAAATATCTTGCCAGCCTAAGCTGTGCGCTCCCTGACTTTACCGGTATCGTCTTCACTGGT
>NZ_JBPYDC010001327.1:0-628 GCF_051847575.1 Psychrobacter sp. 1U2 | reverse complement strand
TCAACAGCGATCATACCTACCGCTTCACCAGGAGCACGCATAGAGCCTGATAATACGTGATTCATATCTACCATCTGATAGCTGACGCGGCGATTCTCTCCGCGATACAAAAAGTGAGTGGATAACGCTGTTGGTTCAAAGAACGCCTCGCCTGGCAAATTGCTGGTCGTGGTATCGTGAATAAAGGTATTAATAATACCCTCTTCATTACAACCGATAGCGATACGCTGACGGGTATTTGAGCGTCTTACCGTCGCTTCCATCACTTGCGGGCGCGTCATAGTAATCAGTACTGGACGACCGACTTCTTTAGAAGCAATAGCGGCAGCAATAGATTCTGGTGCAATACCAAGCTTACTGCCAAAACCGCCGCCCACATAATAGGAGATCAACTCGACTTGATCTTTATTCAAATCTAATGCGTCCATTACTTGCTGCTTACAAGAGGCGATCATCTGGTTTGAAGTATATAAGACAAGCTTGTCATCTTCCCAATGTGCCAAAGTAACGTGCGGTTCCATTGCAGCGCTATTTTGACTTGGGGTATGGTACATACTATCGAGGGTTACCGCCGAATCCGCAAGGCCTTGCTCTGGATCTCCGTGCTTGGCATTCTTATCCGAGCCTT
>NZ_JBPYDC010001326.1:0-629 GCF_051847575.1 Psychrobacter sp. 1U2 | reverse complement strand
GTAAGGACGCTGATGTAATAAATATCCTGTTAATGCTTCATTACGCATTGGCTATTACCTCAGCATCATGTGTAGATCAAATATTTATTTTAAATCAATAACCTAGGCTGGTGAGTGCGCGTTCGTCATCAGACCAGCCACGCTTAACTTTTACCCACAAAGTTAGCATGACCTTTTTGCCAAATAACTGTTCCATATCTTTGCGTGCATCCATCCCAACTTGCTTGATACGTTGACCTTTTTCGCCAATCACAATGGCTTTTTGCCCATTGCGCTCTACATATATCGTGGCATCAATAAAAGTACAGGCTTTACGTGGACGACCAGTTTTTGGGTCTGTATGAGCTGCTTCATCTTTAAACTCATCGATTTGGACGGTGAGATCATAGGGTACTTCGTCGCCTGCACTACGCATGATTTTTTCGCGAATAATTTCACTGGCTAAAAAACGCTCTGAGCGGTCAGTAATTTGCTCAGTATCGTAGATAGGCGTGGCATTCGGTAGATGTGACGCAATTACTTCTTCAAGACGGTCTAAGTTTTGGTTTTTTAAAGCCGAAGCAGGTACGATGTCAGCAAAGTCGAAGCTCTCATCAAATGTTTCAATCAATGGAAGCAGCGTACCTTTA
>NZ_JBPYDC010001325.1:0-629 GCF_051847575.1 Psychrobacter sp. 1U2 | reverse complement strand
AAGCTGCTATCGATCAAGTTCAACACGCCGTTGATGCCTTAGAAGAGATTGGTTTAAAACCAGAATTTATCTCTGGCGGCGGTACTGGTAGTTACTATTTTGAAAGTAATTCAGGTCTTTATAACGAATTACAGTGCGGCTCTTACGCCTTTATGGATGCTGACTACGGTCGTATCTTGGACGAGGACGGCAATCGTATCGATGCAGGCGAGTGGGAAAATGCGTTATTCTTATTGACGTCTGTTATGAGCCACGCCAAACCTGACAAAGCTATCGTTGATGCCGGTCTAAAAGCACAGTCAGTCGATAGTGGCCTACCCTTCATCTACGGCCGTGATGACGTTGAATACGTAAAATGCTCGGATGAGCATGGCGTGGTAAGCGATCCTGAAGGTGTACTTAAAATCAATGAAAAGCTAAAGCTGGTGCCAGGACATTGTGATCCGACTTGTAACATTCATGACTGGTATGTCGGCGTACGTAACGGCAAAGTTGAAAGCGTATGGCCTGTCTCTGCACGTGGCCGCGCATACTAATTCCTGAATTAAATCACTATCGTTTTTTAAAGGGGCTGTTGTAGCCGTAGCCTACAATAGCCTCTTTTTATTTAATAAATGCTAGTTGAAAAC
>NZ_JBPYDC010001324.1:0-629 GCF_051847575.1 Psychrobacter sp. 1U2 | reverse complement strand
ACGTGAAATACTGTCACGGTGCGAGCCGTCAGTCCATACGCGATCATAAAAGCTCTGATCATCGCGGGCAATATTTTCGTTAGCAAAACGTCCATAGGTGTCTTTGTCTGCTAAACGTGCAGCAAAAATCGCATAGAATTGTTCTAGCAAACTTTTTTTAGCGGGAGACTGATCATCTCCTAATACTGCAGGGCTAACGGTACGTGTTAAATGACCAATGATATCCATAATGTACTTCCTCCAATCATTCTTGTTTTATGTCTAACTCATTCAAAAGATATAAAAAATCTATTATAAATCTGTATATAGATAAATAGTCCAAATAAAAAAGTGCTGAGCACCTTATATTCTGACTAATTTTATTCATATAAGATTTACAATTAACTACTCATTTATAAAACTTAACTATCAGATATTATAAAAGCAATGCATAAATCAACTCTACAAACACGCTGTTGTGCAAATGATACATTAGGTAATTTTTGAGATGTGGCACGTAACTGTATCGCTAATACCTTACAACTTCTTAACATAAAGATAAAAATAGTATGAAGATCAAATATCAATCGCTACGTAGACTTTGATTAAATCGTTAAAAACTGTTTGAATATTTCAGTGCGTGCTTATCT
>NZ_JBPYDC010001323.1:0-629 GCF_051847575.1 Psychrobacter sp. 1U2 | reverse complement strand
AAGATAAAGATAAAGATAAAGATAAAGATAAAGATAAATATGTATTGTATGGGTGTGAAGACAGAAGCTCGAATCTTACTACAAAACTAGGTTATACCTACTACCCCTGTAAGTCAGGCGAATACGATGATGAAAAGGAATATGATAAAGAAAGTGATATAGAGCTTGATAAGATTGGTATCTATAATGGTGACACCTATGTGACGTACGAAGAGAACGGTAGAACTTATTACCTTAAATTAGTGGAAGAGGATGGAAGCGGGAGTTCAATAGGTGGCTTCGACCAATCCTCTGATGATACAAAACTAAAGCCAGGACTATCAAAGTACGACTCTCCTATTAAGGGCGAAGCTAGCCAATGTGATGGCTATGGTGTTTACTTTCTAACTGATGGTGAGCCTAATACATCGACTAACGATACTATTAATTTGATGGAAAATAGCCTAGTTGGTAGTTCACTCACCATGGGCAACTCGTGCAATTCTAGTCTACCAAGTACAGGTACCTATAAGGCGGCTGCTAGATGGGAGTGTATCGGTGAATACTCTAAAGCATTGTATAACGAGAATAATTCCAAAAATACTCTTATTGCCACTGCAACAGTAGGTTTTGGCAACGTATTTAAACAA
>NZ_JBPYDC010001322.1:0-631 GCF_051847575.1 Psychrobacter sp. 1U2 | reverse complement strand
ACTCATTCGTTAAATACAATATTTGCCCTACTCTTAGTTCTTTTAAACTCATATTAGTACTATTACTACGCTTTCATTAGTTCATTTATATATTGATATTCGATGTTATATCATTATACACCTTCCTAGCTAAACCCAATAAAACCTTAAGTCGATGATGATAGATTGAAAATTTTGTCAATTTGCGTCATTATGAGGCAGTTTTTTATCCCAATACGGTGCGTTATCAGTGCGAAAATCTAATCCTAAGTTACCTCAGTCTGCTGCAAGTAATCTCCCCTCGCAGCAACGCGGAATTGTATTTAGTAGTATTCTATTAATCATTGTCATCGTTGGCATGGTTTTGTTGGCGCTGTATCTGGTCAAGCTTGACCGTACTATTACTCATAAGTTTGAAGGTAAGCGCTGGGATATTCCTGCCAAAGTGTATTCGCAACCGCTTGAGCTTTATCAAGGTGCGGCAGTTGACAACAGCATGATGAAGACTTGGCTTGAGCTGCTTAATTATCGTAGCAACAAAGCCTATGATCGCACAGGTAGCTTCTATAAGTCAGGCAATAACTACTTTATTCATACGCGCGGCTTTACTTATAGCGCAAACGATATTGATAAAGAACAAGTCATCAAAATG
>NZ_JBPYDC010001321.1:0-631 GCF_051847575.1 Psychrobacter sp. 1U2 | reverse complement strand
AAACCTTTTTATCTTTTCAAACCAAATCAACCAAAGCCTTTATATGACTAAACCAGTCTACCTATCGTTTTTATTAAGCTATATGACTTTATCGTATCGGACTACTTTATGTTATGAAAAATAAGCCATTGGCAAGGGTTAGGTAATGTTTCCAAACACATTTCACCGCTATTTTTTGCCAAAACGTGCTAGCATTAGCGGTTGTCTTGCTCGCTAGTCGTCACTAATTTTTATACGATGTCGCTAACCAGTGGTTCAATGATGTTTATATTTATTTAAGTATTTACCTGAGCAATGCTATCTCTATAATACCCAATCGACACCTTAAAAACCGTCATTAAGTTTGCGAAGAAACGCACCAATACCAACTGTTTAAGAGTACCTATTGTGATATTACGCCGCTACATGACCCGTCAGGTTGCCTCAACCACTGCTTTGGTATTGGGCTTTTTGGTAGTGATGATGCTTGGTGGTCGCCTAATACGTTACTTTGGAATTGCTGCTGAAGGGAATCTCGATATTGGCTTATTGTTTGTCATTATTGGTTATAACTTGCCGTATTTTTTAGAGCTTATTTTACCGTTGGCGTTTTTTATTGCGTTGATGCTGGTGTTTGGACGTCTGTATGTCG
>NZ_JBPYDC010001320.1:0-631 GCF_051847575.1 Psychrobacter sp. 1U2 | reverse complement strand
AGTAGTGATGTGTTGGCTGCACAAATCGAAGATGCTTGGCAAGTGTATCTGCAGCTCGCTACCAAGTTAAATGAGCAGCGTTCAAAAGCGGCACCCGTGATCAGTGAGCAACTTATTCAGCAACTACAGCCCCTTGCTTTGCCTAACGCTCGCTGTGAGTTTGTCTTTACTAAAAAGGCGAATCCCAGTCTTTATAATGCGCAAGGTTGTTACGATATTGACCTATTGTTTAGCGCCAACGTTGGTATGCCGATGCAGCCGCTACACAAAATTGCCTCAGGTGGTGAGCTGTCGCGCATGGCGCTGGTCATGCAAGTATTGCAAGCGACAAGTGCGGATAACAATGCTGCCAAACCGATGCTAGTCTTTGACGAGGTGGATGTCGGTATCAGTGGCGGTACTGCCCAGGTAGTAGGCGAATTACTGCGTAGCCTTGGACAGACACAGCAGCTGCTAGCAATTACTCATCAGGCTCAAGTCGCCGCCCAAGCACATCAGCATATTTTAGTGCAAAAGCATCACAATGAGCAGACGCAAAGTGAGCTTATTATTTTGACCAAAGATGCGCAGGTAAATGAGCTGGCACGTATGTCAGGCGGGGTTACTATTACTGATGTGACTCGTGACCATG
>NZ_JBPYDC010001319.1:0-631 GCF_051847575.1 Psychrobacter sp. 1U2 | reverse complement strand
TCAGATGGGTACTTCTCTTGCTATTTTACTCGGCATGATAGTCGCTGGAGTATTAACGCAGCTGCCACAGTCACTATATTGGATTAGCGCAACGGTTGTAGTTGTAGCATTATTAGGCTATATGGCAGCGCGCTTTATTCCTATGACGCCAGCGATGCAGCCCAATCTGACTATTAATTGGAATGTTTTTACCACTAGCATAGCCACGGTACGTTACTTGTATTCTTTGCCTTTTTTGTTCTTTGTGATTCTAGGCAATAGCTGGTTTTGGTTTTATGGGGCAACGTTTTTGACTCAGACGCCTGAATTTAGCAAAGTCATCTTACAGGGTGATGAGTCTGTCGTTATTTTTCTATTGACTCTCTTCTCTGTTGGCGTGTCTATTGGTTCTTTACTGTGTAAAAGTTTGACGAAAAATCAAGTGAGCTTGCGACTGTTGCCTTTTGGCATCGCAGGACTCAGTATCTTTGCTATTGACCTTTATTTTTCGTTATCAGGGCTAAATAACGATTTGAGTTCGAACACTCTCTTAGGGATTAGCGATGTATTTGGTAGAGGCGGTAGCTTACGGGTATTTGCTGATTTATTCTTTTTAGGGTTTAGTGGTGGTTTGTATATTGTGCCCCTCTAT
>NZ_JBPYDC010001318.1:0-632 GCF_051847575.1 Psychrobacter sp. 1U2 | reverse complement strand
GGTTGAAAATGGCCAGATTAAAGGCGCCAGTCATGCTACGAGTATCGGAGCGATGGCACCACCATTACGCTGGGTTAATGACGTACGTGCGCAAGTATTAACGTATCTAAACAAAACGTTAAAGTAAATAGACTAACAGCTGTAGAGTTGACACTCATGCTTGTGAGTAGACAATACTGTAAGATGACCAAACTCTTGTTATAATAATGCCTTTATATGAGACGTAGCCTTCTTATATAGACCATACAAACATTACTTTTAATACAATAATAGGATTTTTTATGAGCATGAACGCTGATGATTTGATTGCATTTTTACAGCAGCATTTCCCAGATGCTTTTATTCAAGCTGCCAATCAAGGCAATAAGTTTGATGTACGTGTCGTCGATGCCAGCTTTGAGGGCAAACGTGCGGTACAGCGACAGCAAGCTATTTATGGCTTGGTAAATGATAAGATTGCCAGCGGTGACATTCATGCGCTCAATATTCAAGCATTGACGCCTGCTGAGTGGGAAGCACAGTCTCAAGGTTAAACGGTTCTTATTTTTATAATGCAAGCTTTTGATTTTTATTCATCGCATTCTTCTTCACATATATAGCTAGGTTGTCACTTTTATGGATCAGTTTTTAAT
>NZ_JBPYDC010001317.1:0-633 GCF_051847575.1 Psychrobacter sp. 1U2 | reverse complement strand
GATAAGGTTAGTATAAAATCCCTTGTCATGCGCATAAGCGACCAGCTCTTCTAAATCCTTACGAACGAGCGGCTCACCGCCAGAAAACCCCAGCTGCACCGCGCCCATCTGCCGCGCTTGATCAAACACGTCATACCATTCATCCGTGGTCAGCTCCTCTTGATACTGCGCATAATCCAGCGGGTTGGAGCAATACGGACATTGCAAGGGGCAGCGGTAGGTCAGCTCAGCGAGCAGCCACAGCGGTAGCCCAACGTCATGGGTCATAATAAATCAATCCAATGTTCACGCTGCGCGACCAGCATGTATTCGACAATGTCTTGTTTGATTTCAGGCACATTGCCAAACATAGCGCTCACCTTTTCGATAATATCACTGACGGACGCCTGACCATCGATTTGTTGACCGATGATGCTCGCACTCTCATTGAGCTTAATCATACCCTCAGGGTAGAGCAGCACATAAGCGTCTTGTGCCGGTTCAAACTGCAAGCGGTAGCCATGACGCCATGTCGGCACAAGCGATAACTCAAGATCGGGCATTAAGTTAGAAGTACTCATTTAAACAATCCTCTATGCCATACCTTATCTGTAGTCACACTCTGATAAGGCGCTTGATCATGGACATACGCTA
>NZ_JBPYDC010001316.1:0-633 GCF_051847575.1 Psychrobacter sp. 1U2 | reverse complement strand
ATGGCAACACCACCTGCTTTATTTGCTTTAGCTCCTGCGCCAATAGCAGTACCATTTGCAGCTGCAATAGATTCTCGACCAATAGCCAATGCATCTTTACCTGAAGTGTTTGCCAGTCGACCTATGGCAATACTAGCTTCACCCTTGACTGTTGACCGTTGACCGATAGCAATTCCGTAAGAGCTTGCACCGTCAGCAAAATCACCACCAACAACACCCGCTACAGCGTTGTCACCAATTGCAATACTGCGGGTATTGTGTGCCTTAGCTTTATTGCCAAGCGCCACCCCAACAGAGGCTGCAACAGCTTCGCTGCCTATCGCCGTTGCATCAGAGCCTAATGACTCAGCTTTATTACCAATGGCAAGCCCCCTATCAAAGACGGATGTTGTCGCATCAGTACCGAGGGCAACAGAGTTAGTCCCCCTAGCCCATGCTTTATTACCAATAGCAACTGCACCGAATGGTAGCGCAGCTCCTGTATCGGGTCCCCTGTCAACCTTCGCCCCAAGCCCCATAGCGATAGAGCTATTATGACCATCAGCAACTTTAGCATCTTTACCAATGGCTATTGCATTGGTGCCTTGTGCACCGTTATTGTTTACGTTACCACCACCTGTGGAATTCACGCTG
>NZ_JBPYDC010001315.1:0-634 GCF_051847575.1 Psychrobacter sp. 1U2 | reverse complement strand
GATGCTCATCATCGCATGGGCAATATCAGCGTCTAAACGATCAAAGACAGGCTCTCCAAGTCCGACTGGTACGCCACTGGCAATAACTTCTAACTTCGCCCCGCAGCTAGTACCTTCTCGGCGTAGGCTATCTATTAATGTCTCAAAGCGACCAACCGCCTCTTTGTCAGCAGTGAAGAACGGATTACTATTCACAAAATCCCAATCGATCTGGCTTGGGTCTGTGACGTTACTATATTCATTACCAATTTGGGTGACATGACCACGGATTTGCACACCCAAGCGCTCTTGGAGATACTTCTTAGCGATAGCACCAGCCGCGACTCGCATCGCTGTCTCACGGGCTGATGAGCGACCGCCGCCGCGATAGTCGCGAAAGCCATACTTCATACTATAAGTATAATCAGCATGACCAGGACGAAAAGTATCTTTAATCTCACTATAGTCTTTTGATTTTTGATTGGTATTACGAATAAGCAGACCGATGGACGTACCCGTGGTTTTACCTTCAAACACACCGGAGATAATCTCAACTTCATCAGACTCACGGCGCTGGGTTGAATACTTAGAGGTGCCTGGTTTGCGGCGGTCTAAATCTACCTGTAAATCTTCTGCAGATAATACTAAACCTGGA
>NZ_JBPYDC010001314.1:0-634 GCF_051847575.1 Psychrobacter sp. 1U2 | reverse complement strand
ACTCTGAGACCAAGTATGTCGATATCGTAACCGGTGCTGATGTCGTTGAATATTATGCAGGGCTTGCACCAATGATTGAAGGTCGTCAGATTCCGCTGCGTGATAGCAGCTTTGTTTATACGCGTCAGGAGCCACTCGGCGTCGTCGCCGGTATTGGTGCGTGGAACTATCCTATTCAAATCGCCATGTGGAAAGCTGCACCTGCATTGGCCGCAGGTAATGCGATGATTTTTAAACCATCAGAAGTCACGCCATTAACTGCTTTAAAACTAGCAGAAATATTTACCGAAGCGGGTTTGCCAGATGGCGTTTTTAACGTCGTGCAAGGTAATTACGAAGTGGGCGAAGCATTAACCCAGCATCCTGATATCGCCAAAGTATCGTTTACGGGCGGTGTGCCGACTGGTAAAAAAGTCATGTCGAGCGCAGCATCATCGTCGCTTAAAGACGTGACCTTAGAGCTTGGTGGTAAGTCACCATTAATCATATTTGAAGACGCTGACATCGATACCGCTGCTGACATCGCAATGATGGCGAACTTTTATAGCAGTGGTCAGGTCTGTACCAATGGCACGCGCGTGTTTATCCCTAAAGCGCTACAAGCCAAGTTTGAGCAAGCTATCTTAACGCGTGT
>NZ_JBPYDC010001313.1:0-634 GCF_051847575.1 Psychrobacter sp. 1U2 | reverse complement strand
AAAATATCGAGAGGCTGATCAATACTCAAGGACAAGCCAATACTGCGACCAAAGAGCTTGCCGCCGCTTGGGCAATCTCTAGCAATCAAATTGATCTTAAAAACCTTATCCAGGACTTGATTATTCATCGCGGTGATGTTGATATCGTAGTCAAACAACAAGTGCAGCAGATGATGAATCAGCAAGCCGCCCAATTAGAGCAGCAGGCAGCTCAAGGGACAGACAGCGATAAGCCGACCTTAAACTATTGTGGTCTTAATTGCTTTACCATTAGTGGTCAAGTCAAAGGCTACCCGATTACTATAAAGATGCAGCGTGAAGGCCTTATCGACTGGAAAATCGTAGATGTCGTGTTGCCGTAAGTTATTTAGTCCTGCCGTAAATCTTGAATAAAATACAATAAAAAACCGCCCTATAAACATAGTTTATAAGGCGGTTTTTATTGACGATCTTCTTTAAGAAGAATGACAGAGGTATCTACTTGACTCCCAAGAACTCTAAGAACTCAGGACTCTCAAAACTGGCTTGATAGAGCACCCCATCTTCACGGTAGATTGCAGGCGTGGCTATAACGGCCAGTCCAGCTGCCTTTTCACGGTTCGGTGTCACATAATCTGCGCTACAGCTAGCTGAT
>NZ_JBPYDC010001312.1:0-635 GCF_051847575.1 Psychrobacter sp. 1U2 | reverse complement strand
AAATGCGCGTCTGGGCGTTGTCCGTAATGCTTATGGATCAAACGATGACACTGAATCAGCAGAAGTTAATCAGATTATCGACTCAGCTCTTGAACAAGCAAAGAGCGCTGGTGCAGAACTCATCGATGTTGAAATTCCAGATATGATGGAACACATTACTGAAACCTCCTTATATGGTTCGCATTCACGACACGACATCAATGAGTTTTTAGCCTCACGTGAAAATATGCCAATCAAAAGCCTTGAAGAAATCAAAGAAAAAGGCTTATTTCATCCTGTGCTGGACCTTTTAATTGATATCTTTGAGGGGCCAGTAAACCCAGAAGATGAGCCTGATTATTTCAAAAAACTTGCCGCTCGTGACAAATTCCAGCGCCTAGTTGCCGGAATCGTTGCAAAAAACAACTTAGATGCACTGGTATTTCCTTGCATTCAGATTCTGCCACCATCGAAACAAGATGTCCGTGATGGCAAGCATCAAGTATTAACTTTCCCAACAAATACTTTGATTGCTTCACAAACTTGGATGCCATCGATTTGTTTGCCTGCTGGATTTAGTAAAAATGGGTTACCCGTGGGTATGGAGCTGGTTGTTTTGCCCTATCACGAGCCTGATTTATTCCGATTGGGTTATG
>NZ_JBPYDC010001311.1:0-635 GCF_051847575.1 Psychrobacter sp. 1U2 | reverse complement strand
ATCAGGTTGTAGTGGCGGAAAGCCATTGGCGCGACCATTAAGCATATCGAGCTTATGCACAAACTCGTGAATGACCACATTGTGACCGTCACGCTCGCCTGAGTGCTTGGCATCCTTCCATGATAAAACCACAGGCCCACGCTGCCATGCCTCCCCGCTTCGATGTTGCTGGCCTTCATGAACAATACCAAACTCATCTACTGTTTTGGTCTCGCTTTTGTATGAACCAGGATAGATGATGACTGACGACCAGCCAGCGTACCACTCAAGTCCTAAATTTAAGATAGGCAGACAAGCTTGCAAGGCAATAGACTGCTTAACAGCATCGGTAATCTCAAAGCCTTGAGCGCCGTTAATAGATTTGTCCTCCAAAAATAATGTCGCCAAATCAAACAAACGAGACATCTCATCCTTGTCTAGTCTATCGAGTATCACAATACGCTTGGCAGCTTGTGTCCAGTCAGCCTCGGTAAATTCGCTATTATCCAGTATTCGCTGCTCGCGCCAGTCTTTTATTATCTCGAACATATTGATTTTCCCTAACGTTAACGTTTAAACCATATTTATCCCATCTATTTACTGCACGATGTTACCAAACAAACTGAGAGCAGCGATGATATTTATATAGTGCTTGA
>NZ_JBPYDC010001310.1:0-635 GCF_051847575.1 Psychrobacter sp. 1U2 | reverse complement strand
TGGTATGGCTGTTGCTGGGCAGTTTGGTCATCGTTCACGCGATGAGCTGACTCCAGATGGGTTTACTGCCAATCATGCTGGCGGTATCCTAGGTGGTATCTCGTCAGGTCAGAATGTTAGCGTCAGTATCGCGCTTAAACCGACTTCTAGCATTACTACCCCTGGTAAGAGCATAAATACAGATGGTGAAGCAATTGATATGCTAACTAAAGGTCGTCATGACCCTTGTGTGGGGGTACGTGCCACGCCCATTGCAGAAGCCATGCTAGCGATTGTATTGCTCGATCATTATCTGCGTCATCGTGGTCAAAATGGGGATGTTGAGCCACCGGTAGAGTCGATTACATAACGTCGTCTCAACGTACACTGCAAAACTATCTGCTCTGTATCATGTTTAATGAAATATTATTAGATATGATACAGGGCTTTTTTGTGGACTCTCAAAGAGTAGTTAATCAGTTCATGATATGCTCTAGTTGGTAGGTTAATAGAGGTCTTAAACTGCCAATTGATAGTCATTAATAGTCACACATTGCTGATGACGAAAAACCAATAACAACCGTTGACTGGGAATGGCTAACCAATGACCGAATTCGATACTGTCGATACCTTGGTTTGATAAAGTCTGTATGCAA
>NZ_JBPYDC010001309.1:0-635 GCF_051847575.1 Psychrobacter sp. 1U2 | reverse complement strand
CACGTCACTTAGCACGACCAATACCCATGTAACCACCTACCAAACGCTCAATTTGCATGCAGGTTAGGGCATTTTGCGCATCAAAAATAGGTTGCGCCGTCTTATTAATTTGGTTCACATCCAAGTCGCTATCTAAAGGCCAGCTCATGATAAATAACGCTTGTGTATCAACCAATGGCGCATAAGCATCGTTAACCAACTCTAATAAAGGCTGCTGACCATATAGCGCCTGTAGCTCAGTCTGCGCTTTCTCACTATAGACCAACGTCTGAATATTATAAGACCATAGCAGCGCTAACAGGGGATGGATTGCAGACCCTACGGTACGCCCTGATCCTGACTTATAACTGCCGCCCCAAATCATTACCGTCTTATTATCAATAAAACCATCAAAATATTGCCAGAACTTACGAAATATCAGCTCTTTTTGGTCTTCATTGATATCGATCACTGACTGTAGCATCGGCATGTCTACGCGGCTCGCCTGCCCTGATTGCTGTAGCTGTAACAGCTCCGTCGGTAGCGTATTACCACCAAAGCCCCAGCCCGCTTGCAAATAGCTACTCCCAACGCGCTCATCTAATCCCATGATGTGACTGACTTGCTGGATATCGACATCGTGACTATCAGCAAGG
>NZ_JBPYDC010001308.1:0-635 GCF_051847575.1 Psychrobacter sp. 1U2 | reverse complement strand
CGTGACTCATACAGCAATGTATAGCCTGTACTACTATAGACCTGAGCTTGTTGAGTAGGAGGCGTTTCTGAAAAAGAGGGGAATATAATGGTTAATAACGAAGGCGTTGCAGGTAGCTCTAAGGGCAGATCACTGTTGTCGGTTTGCATGAGCAGACGACCTTTACTGTCATACAGTCCCATTTTAGCTTGCAGTGATTCATCAAAGATATCAAAGCTTTTTTTGACCACGGCTAACATAAAACGCGATTGCAAACGGTTATTCTTACTAACGGCCGTATTTAGTTCATGCAAAAAAGGATCAATTTGTCCAAGTATTTGAGTTGCCACCACCTCAGAGCGAATACCAGCATTTTTATCATGAACGAGCTGTGTCAATAACACCATAGCGACTGCGAACAAAACAAGTGCCAGCATCACACTAGCAAATAGTTTGGCAAATACGGAGCGAAAACCCAACTGCTGCATTATATGCTCTCTATTAACGAATGCTCATATCAATGACTAACAAATAGCCATCGCGGTTGACGTGATGGCTATTTTTATTTGGTCATTACTTCAATAATTTATTCAAACCGATTTGACGCATCAGATAAATCGTCAAACTTGATCAGTTGCAAATTGATAACCAACACC
>NZ_JBPYDC010001307.1:0-635 GCF_051847575.1 Psychrobacter sp. 1U2 | reverse complement strand
GGTAAAGCGATTCAGTTACATCCGCTCGTTTGTACTGCGTTTAACGCTGACTTTGATGGTGACCAAATGGCAGTACACGTGCCATTGACGCTAGAGGCACAGCTTGAATCACGTGCCTTGATGATGTCGACTAACAATATCTTGTCACCTGCAAATGGTGATCCAATTATTGTACCGTCGCAAGATGTAGTACTTGGTTTGTATTATATTAGCCGTTCATCAGTGAATGCTAAAGGCGAAGGCATGGTCTTTGCCACTGTTAATGAAGCCTTACGTGCGATTGGTTCAAATGACTTGCATGTGAATGCTAAGATAAAAGTACGTGTTACTGAAACGTATGTCGACGAAGAAGGCCACGAAACCAAAGAAGTTACCTTAAAAGATACAGTTGCCGGTCGTCTGCTTATCTGGAATATTATGCCAAAAGGTATGGTGTTTGATGAGTGCAACCAAGAGATGACGAAGAAAAATATCTCGCGTCTGATTAACTCTTGCTATCGTAAGATGGGCGCCAAAGGTAGTGTCATGTTTGCTGACCAATTGATGTACCTAGGTTTTGCTCAAGCAACCTTATCTGGTGTGTCAATTGGCTTGGATGACATGGTTATTCCACCTAGCAAAAAGCAGATTATTGA
>NZ_JBPYDC010001306.1:0-636 GCF_051847575.1 Psychrobacter sp. 1U2 | reverse complement strand
TCCCAGTCTTTTGGCTGCATTGGTTCATGCACAGATATTGGCGCACGCATTGCGGTGCGACCAGAGTAACGACGCGGCTGACGAGCAATCTTAAGACCCGTGATACGATAATCAGCATTGGGCGCCGCAGCTTTAATACCAATAAGCTTAGGATGAGTCGCTACTAAGGCGTTAATTACATCATCTAGCTGTGTCCAGTCAACATCTCGACCTTCCAAGCTGCTATGAACCGCATGCAACCAGCGCCAGCCTTCTTTAATACTGCTCATCGGATGGTAGTAGTTGTTATCGTAAACTTGGAAAAAGCGCTGAGCCCGGCCCTCGCTTGACACCAAAGTACCATCCGCTTCAGCAAAGCTTGCCGCTGGCAATACAATATCGACATCTTTGTGCCAGTCAAGCAGCTGATGATCTAAAGCAATGACTGTCTTGTCAGCGAGCAACTGTGTTAGTTTGTTGGCATCGATCGCATCAGTCAGCTGATTTTCGGCAACGATAACAACATCAAAATCAGTGGCCAATATTTCTTCTGTAGATTGACCGCCAAGTAGGCAAACACCCATACTATTAGCGTCTGGAACCGCTAAATAAATACCGGCTTGTGCATGATAACTGTCATTTGTCTCTTTTAGCTCA
>NZ_JBPYDC010001305.1:0-636 GCF_051847575.1 Psychrobacter sp. 1U2 | reverse complement strand
CTTAATCACTTGCTTGATTTCATCAGCGGTGGCTGGACGTGGTGGCGTCGTTTCAACGCGAATCGCTTGATTATCGCTATCACGTAAAGAGGTGCGAGCGCCGACTTCGACGTCCGACGCTGAAATAGGCGCCTTACCATCAGGCTGTACACTTTCATGCGCCACTAGACCCGTGTGCCATAGCTGTACGACGATCTTACCGCCTTTAGCATGGACATTATCGACGATGGCTTTCCACGCGGTCATCTGATCTTTAGTATGGATGCCAGGCGCACCTGCATAACCTTTTGCTTGCAATGATACTTGCGTCGCCTCAGCGATCACAAGGCCCGCTCCCGCTGCACGCTGTGAATAGTATTCACCTGCTAATGCCGTTGGTACATCGCCTGGCTCAACAGCGCGTAGACGAGTTAGTGGTGCCATAATGATGCGGTTTTTTAGGGTTTGAGTGCCCATTTTTACTGTTTCAAATAAATTATCGTAAGCCATAGTATGCCTTGTTTGTGGTTATAAAAAATATGGGTAAAAATGATATTCACAACTATAAAGCAATTTATTTATAATTATGAAATCTTTATGAGTCATTAGGTCAACAAAATGTATGTTTGTTCGATAGATCAGTAAGTACTTTTTGAA
>NZ_JBPYDC010001304.1:0-636 GCF_051847575.1 Psychrobacter sp. 1U2 | reverse complement strand
GCTGTTAATTAGTTGCAATGAGTCACAACTCAACAAGAAGGGCTAAGTTTGAGCATTTAATTCATACAATGAAGCCAATAAACGCTGATGGATACCTTCAAAGCCTCCATTCGACATAATGACAATCGCATCACCCGCTTGTGCATGCGTCGTAACATGATTAATAATATCTTCTATACTGTTTATAACCTGCTGATTGCTGTTGTGTTTTGCCCGATCAATGACTTCTCGTAATCCCCATTCAAGACCAGCAGGCTCATACCAAAGTGTATGATCTGCTAGCGCTGCTGATTGGGCCAGACTGTCCTGATGAATACCCATTTTCATGGTATTACTACGTGGTTCAATAATCGCCCATAGCCGTCTGTTGGTGAGTTTCTTTTTAGCACCATCTAAGGTGGTCGTAATCGCGGTAGGGTGATGCGCAAAGTCATCAAATACTAAAATGTCGTTAACATCTCCGATTAATTCCATCCGACGCTTGATACCTGCAAAAGCTGAAAGCGCTGCACATGCGGTCGAGATATCTACTCCGACATCATAAGCGGCGGCTACTGCAACTAGCGCATTATTGACATTATGTATACCGCTCATCGACCAATCAACAATAGCGCTCACTGATGGGTCAGCGTTAAA
>NZ_JBPYDC010001303.1:0-637 GCF_051847575.1 Psychrobacter sp. 1U2 | reverse complement strand
CTTATCCCAATCACATCTATTTCGTTGTCAGAGATTACTTTCCAAGTATCAATATAAGATTGAGGGATAAACTCTTTTTGGTCTACTACGGTTCTAGTAGAATTGGTGATGACAGCATGAGGCGCTATCTCTATGATTTTTTCAACCGCCTCCTCATTCCATATGTGACAAGATTCGTTAGACTCTTCTACCACTCCTAAAGGACAACCCGCTTTTGTCATATTGATCACTTTAAAGTTATTCTCTTTACCGATGCTGTCTAGTGCGGTGATCCATTGTACTGCATGAGAGCCTCCTGCCAGTACTATCTCACGATCAGATGACAAGTCTCCAAAATCGCAAGTAGTCACCTCCTCTCCATCCATAGATTGATTGCAACCAGCAGCATAGGCAGCAGGGACCCTTTGCTTTATCGTAAGCAGACGTTCACGATCTGGTTTGAAGCTTTCATTTTCTAAGTAAATTTTATCACCTGTAAATGGTTCAATAGATTTTTGTTCCAATTCTATTTTAGCGCTTTCAGTAGTAGAGACGACTTCGTGTCTAAAAGCGAAAGCCGCTACCATCACAGGTAAGAAAAATAGAATTCCGATTGAAAAATTCACCAGTACTTTTTCTCTTGGTATTCTTCTAAAAG
>NZ_JBPYDC010001302.1:0-638 GCF_051847575.1 Psychrobacter sp. 1U2 | reverse complement strand
AACAGTCGATATGATTACCAAAGCTGGCGGTAAAGCGCTGGCAATCAATATGGATGTCAGATCTGAAGATGCTGTCAACAGTGGTACCAAACAGCTTGTCGATACCTTTGGTGGTATTGATATTTTGGTCTCAAACGCAGGTATTCAGCTTATTAATCCGATTAATAAAATGAGTTTCGACAACTGGAAAAACCTGTTAGCTATCCATCTAGATGGTGGTTTTTTAACCACTAAAGCGGCTGTAGAATATATGTATAAAGACAATAAAGGTGGCACGATTATCTATATCGGTTCAATTCATGCTCATGATGCGTCACTTTTTAAAGCACCTTACATTACTGCAAAGCACGGATTACTAGGTTTGTGCCGCGCCATTGCCAAAGAAGGTGCTCCGCATAATGTACGCTCGCATATGATTTCTCCAGGCTTTGTCAGAACGGCAATGGTTAATGAGCAAATACCACTACAGGCTACTGCAAAAGGTATCAGTGAAGAGGCTGTGATCAACGATATCTTACTTGCGAATACGCTTAATAAAGAGTTTACGACTATCGAAGATGTGTCGCAAACGGCACTGTTTTTGGCCGCTTTTCCAACCAATGTATTTACCGGTCAGTCTATCAATGCCAGTCATGGTT
>NZ_JBPYDC010001301.1:0-638 GCF_051847575.1 Psychrobacter sp. 1U2 | reverse complement strand
AATGGTAGTGTGGCTCCGGCCATGTGAGAGTAGGTCATCGTCAGCTCTCTATTCCAAAAGCCCCCACAACAACGTTGTGGGGGCTTTTTCTTGTGCTAATAAATCGAATGTTAAAAATCTAATCTACCTATTGAAGTTTAATTGCTAAACTACTGGCTAAATGAATAAAGTAATAGAGAGTTTTAATCATGGTTCAGGTCGTTTTCGGTATTATCTTAGGTGTAATTGTTACTGTAGGCTACTTAGCTTTTAATTCTAAATTTCATTTCGACCATGAGCTTACTCTTAATATGGTTATCGCTACTGCAACGGTTGTAGCAACAGTGATTCATTTTGACAGTGTTCAGAAGCAAAAACGTGACCGAGTTTGGGAAATAAATAAAGGTAGCTTGCTTAATTTATCTCATGCCGTTGCTGATGCTATTGAAACTTCTTCTAAGTTAACAGACCAAGCATTTAATGAAATGCAGGGTATACCTGATGATACTTGTAATATTGATGCTACAAATACTGGTAATAAATTTCAAAAAACAATTTCAGAATCATTAAACGTCTATAAGCCATTACTTAATTCAAAGTTAATTGAAGCAATTGAAGACTATCAAGAAACTGAGCAAAAAATTATAGATAAATTTAAT
>NZ_JBPYDC010001300.1:0-638 GCF_051847575.1 Psychrobacter sp. 1U2 | reverse complement strand
TACCCTTTCAGCTTCACGATGTTTTTGAACAGAAAAATTAAATATGACACGCAATGCTTCTCCATAGCAATCATGCTGAATCTTTGCAATACGAGTAGAATCACCCTGAAACTTAGTACCAACTATCATCATTAACCCTTGTTAATAAGCTTGTAGCGTATCGACTACATAAGCAATAAAATACTATATACCCCCTATTTTTCAGAACACTTAAGCCTTCAAATACGATAAGATAGCGCTATAATTGCACATTAGCCTGCTTATTTACACCCGTAATTCATCTACAGAGACAACCATGGCATTTAACCAAACTCAGTTTTTTGAAGATTTAGAAAAATTAACCATCAAAGTCATTGATAAGAATAAAAAAGACGACTTTATATACGATTTTCTAACGCTGCTAGATGTCTCAAAATCTACGATAACCTCACTTAAAAAGAATGACGGTCGTTTTAACGTCGCCGCCAATCCTGAGGCTGGCGAGGTTGCCAATAAGCATCGTATCTACTTCAAGCCTGTAGATGCGGGTCAAGACCTTGCTAAAGCCTTAAAAGATGTCATGAACAGCCCAATCATCAACCAGCACAAAATCCGTATGGTGATGGTAACGGACTTCAACACCGTACTGATTAACGATA
>NZ_JBPYDC010001299.1:0-638 GCF_051847575.1 Psychrobacter sp. 1U2 | reverse complement strand
AGCTTTTACTGCACTGACGATACCACTTAGCGGATCGCTTAATGCTTTTTGGATTTCTTCTGAATTGATGATAAACGTCTTAGGTACGCCTTCTGCCATACTACGGCCACGGACTTCTACTTCTAAGTTGCTCTCTTCGTTGAGCGCCGAGCCCACTTCCTGCTTGATACGTTCGGCGGTTGTCTCACCAATCACACAACCATGGGTACGGCGTACATGAGTAATAATCGCGTCATCAAACATATCACCGCCAATGCGGATCGACTCGGCATACACACAGCCAGACAGTGCGATAACAGCAATCTCAGTGGTACCGCCACCGATATCGACGACCATCGAACCACTGGCCTCATGAACCGGCATTCCTGCACCGATAGCTGCGGCCATCGGCTCTTCTAATAGCAGTACTTTGTTAGCGCCCGCTGATGACACTGCTTCACGAATAGCCTTTCGCTCAACCAGAGTCGACTTACAAGGTACGCAAACCACGACATTGGGCTGTGCCATAAAACGTTTGGCTTTTACTTTGGCAATAAAATGCTTTAGCATCTTTTGGGTGACTTCAAAGTCAGCGATGACCCCGTCTTTCAATGGACGAATGGCAGTAATATTGGCAGGAGTACGTCCAAGCATTTGCT
>NZ_JBPYDC010001298.1:0-638 GCF_051847575.1 Psychrobacter sp. 1U2 | reverse complement strand
TGATCCAGTGCTCGCCAGTCAAAGTGGAACGGTACTATACGCGGGCGATGGGCTAACCGAGTATGGCAATCTTATTATGATTCGTCATAGCGGTGATTACATTACCGCTTATGCGCATAATAGCCAATTACTGGTTAAAGAAGGCGAAGCGGTACAGCGTGGTCAACGTGTTGCCAGTATGGGTAGTAGTGGCCAGACTAATCAAGTAGCCCTGCAGTTTCAAGTACGTCTAAATGGTAACCCTATTGATCCGCGTGCTGTACTAGGACGTTAAATCATTGCTCAAATAAATGTCGTTTGGCTTAAGTCTTATTTGACTTAAGCTAACAAGGTACAACATAAGAGCTATCGGATACTTATAACCTGTCACTACTTTTCATATCGTTGCAAAGCCTTATGAAAAGTGGTGATAGGTTTTTTTATAGAGTGTCGAGATGATTTAGAGTTAATCTGTTAATTAAACTTTTTTTGTTTAGACAGCTTTTGACTGAAATTTAAGGCCATATTGTATAATGACTACTACGATTTTTGACACGCAAAGCTATAACTATCCGCAGAATTTTATGGAAATTAAGCCCAAGCTTGCGCGTCTTGAAAAGGCGATAAAAAAGCTAGAGGCTAATTTAATCAACGCTAGT
>NZ_JBPYDC010001297.1:0-639 GCF_051847575.1 Psychrobacter sp. 1U2 | reverse complement strand
TATTGTTGGCATTTATTATCGAATCATCAATATTGTCATTATTAGACGCATCGATATCGTTAATAGCATTGTCGACATCGCCATCAATAACGCCATTATTATCAGCAGTTATCGGCGTATTATCGAAAGCTAACGTGCTGTTTTCGCTCATATCATCTGGTGGCAATATTGTCTCAACATTGACGGTGTTAAAATAACGAGTCGCTGATAAATCATTACCAAGTTTGGTGATATCAGGACGATAGAACGGATCGCCTGCTTCGAAGTCATACATCTGCTTTAATAATGAGGTCTCTACTGGTAGCTTTTCAGGGTCGGTAGTAAGCGTTCCTGTCTCCTCATCATAGGTAAAAAATACCACATCATCAAATTGATAACGATCGCCTGTGTTATAGACCAGTGAGACATCAGCTGTATTGTCTGGCAAGATAATATCAACTGATTTATTTAACCAGTATTGATCAAAATAACCATATGTATCACTTAATGCTTCAAGTGCCGCCTTACTATTTTTATAAACGCGGTGATTAAAGACATCTCCTTCTTGCGGTAACATACTTGTTTCAAGGGTTTTAAACTCAGGCTGCTCAATACCTTGACCGCGAATATCTACGACGCGGCTATCGACACGTACTGGCT
>NZ_JBPYDC010001296.1:0-639 GCF_051847575.1 Psychrobacter sp. 1U2 | reverse complement strand
AAAAATGATTGCCGAATACTATTTTGATGAAAGTCATACTATCGACCCCAAACCTTATCAGCTTGCCCGTTTCAGATAGGTAGGTTGTCAAAACATTATAAATTGGGCAAAGACTAGGGCGTGTTAAATCTTTATTATATGCTTTGCCGACCTAAAAAAAGCTTTTATATCAAAATTATACCAAAAAGTCGCTGCAAATCTGGAAACCGATTTCATTCTTTCTCGTATAATACCTAGTAGCTGAATCAGTGGTTGTCTGTGCCAAATAATGATATTATTAGCAGCTAAATTTAAAATTAATAAATAAGGCTATTAACGCCCTATTTACTTCTAACTACTTTTAAAAACTCATTCAAAGCATTGATAATAATAAAACTATTTTCTTGGTAGCTCATCTTCTTTCGATTGCATTAGTAAGAGTCCTCTATGGCATTTGTACACCTTGGCATTCACAGCGAATATTCAATCACCGATTCTATCGTGCGCATCAAGCCGCTTATTAAAGCAGCAGCAGCGGACAATCAGCGCGCGCTGGCGTTAACTGATTTATCCAACCTTTATGCTACGGTGAAATTCTATCGTACCTGCTTAGGCGCTGGTATCAAGCCCATCATCGGTAGTGAAGTCATCATAGATGAT
>NZ_JBPYDC010001295.1:0-639 GCF_051847575.1 Psychrobacter sp. 1U2 | reverse complement strand
GCTGGTCATACCCAAATCTGGTAGACCAAATGAGGCATTGGCGACACCGCCGCCTGAGAGGTATATTGCCTGATGACCGACTTGCGTTGCCATCATGGCCGTATAGGCATTAATAGTACCGACGATCTGTAGTGGTTGGTTATTATCGTTCTTTTGTTTCATGGCATTGCGAAAGCGCGCGCCAGCTGATGATGTCATTTGAGAGTCCTTGCATGGAGGGTTAATCTTATTATCACCATACAAAATCCTAGTCAGTATCTTGTATGGTCAAATTTTTATTAACTTAGAGTATACGCATTTGACTCTAATTTGGAAGTAAACATTGCTAATGTAAATTTAGTAAATATTTATTAAAAGTTAATTTAATTTAACATTATTCACTTATTGAATAATAGTATCTATATATTGATGATATCTCTATTCTGTTATGCATATTAATAAAAACAACACGCTATAACTAAGTTACTATGAAATATTTAGTTACACTTGTACTTTTTATAACCAATTAATTATAGTCGATTGACTATGAGGGACGTCTCATCGGAAGGGCTTTTACATTTTTTGTAATAAAAAAGCCCTAATAGCTAGAAGCTAAAAGGGCTTTGATTGTTTATGGCTTAAATTGTTCAATACGCTTTA
>NZ_JBPYDC010001294.1:0-639 GCF_051847575.1 Psychrobacter sp. 1U2 | reverse complement strand
TACTTTCATACAGTATGGTAGCGTATTAATATTATCGTAAGTCTCAGCAAGTTTGGGCAAGCTGTAGTAGGCATGCTCTTTGCCATCGACTGAAATAGTGTCTTTTACGTTAAAGATATCGCTCATGGTAGCTTCCTTATCGTTGTTATAAATCCTGAACATAAATTATCATGAACTTATGCTTGTGACTGGTGGCTAAATAGCTTATTGATTGTTTTGATGAAAAATAGTGCAATGTAAAGTAATAAAACAATTAGGTGTAAGTTTCAATTAAACCTAAACATAACTTCGTATTTAGAATTTAATATTCACCTGTTTTTACCATAACAAATATTCAAGACTTTGTTAACGCTTAGACGTAGTCAAATCGTGGCACAATCGTAACCGTCGCCAGGCTCTAACAGTATGATTGTAATTAACTTTATATATCTTAGCTTTTACCCTGTTTACGGCGACCGCTCCTAAACACATAAGCGTCCTTATAAAAGTCAGCATCTGCATTCTTCGCCCAAAAATGCGGTACGCCTAAAATAGGCAATGGCGATAAATGACGCGGTGTGACCTCATTGCATGATAGCAACTCGTTCATATAATCAGCGACTCTATCATCTAAATACTGCAGACGCTCAGATAATGATA
>NZ_JBPYDC010001293.1:0-640 GCF_051847575.1 Psychrobacter sp. 1U2 | reverse complement strand
AATGCTGGGGTAAACTCAGGCTTTATGATTGCCCACGTGACCGCAGCGGCGCTAGCCTCAGAGAACAAGTCTATCGCCCATCCTGGCAGTGTCGATAGCATTCCAACCTCTGCCAACCAAGAAGACCATGTATCGATGGCCACTTATAGCGCCCGCCGCCTATATGAAATGGCGCACAACACGGCTACCATCGTTGGCATTGAGCTATTGGCTGCTGGTCAAGGTATCGACTTCCATCGTAATCTTGCTACTTCCGAAGCATTACAGGCCGCGCATCAAAAATTGCGCGAGAAAGTGACTTTTTATGACAAAGATCGCTACCTAGCGCCTGATATTGAAGCCGCAAAGCAAATAGTATTAGATGGTACGCTCACCGAATATTGGCAGTCACTGCGTAGTGATTGGTATGAGTCTAAATAGCAAAATTTTATATATAAAACCCACTCTCAACCATCTAGCTTTATTGGCGTAAGCCATACTAAATTGAGAGTCAGGTTTTATATTATGAAAGGAGGTCAACAATGACAATAGCCGTAAGCCATACTGCAGCTGATATGAGTCGGTGGACAGGACGTGCAGAGCCGTTTCAGTCTGCGCGCGCCCGCTACTGGTATCAAATAGCCCAGCCTTATGCCTTTCA
>NZ_JBPYDC010001292.1:0-640 GCF_051847575.1 Psychrobacter sp. 1U2 | reverse complement strand
ATAACGACAAGAATAGTTTCAAGAACAGCTTCAAGGATTGGCATTATCGGCTTGATAGCTTCTGCTTCATTGTTAGCTCAAACATCCAACGCAGCTAGTAATAATGTGTCTACCATTCCTCTAGATATGTCTGGCGTAAGTATTACTAAACATGAAATTGCTGTCATGCAGGTACTGTCTGAAATTTGCCCACCGATGTTAAATAAAAGACAAAGACAACGTTTTTATAAATCTTACAATATACAACTGCATGAGCTTATGCCGTCTTTAGAAGATCCGAAGGCTGCAATACAGTATTTGTCAACGCAGCAAGATTATCGTCAAATCTTACAAAGTATACGTAGCTGGACACTGGGGTTCTCAAAACAAGAAAATAAAGCCTTGTGTGAAGATTTAGCAAACGCGCAATACTAACGGCTGACTTGTCACAACATACTCTGACTAAGCGATTAACCATATAAATATAAAAGCATCAGTCAGTATCCAACACCTCCTGCCCAAACAATTTTTATATCCTAAGTTTGCTCCTTTCATCCTAAAAACGAAGCGTGAAAGGAGCAAACTATTTGCGTACTATAATAGATACCAAATAAAAGAGCACCTTTTACTATGATGCAAAACTGCTTAAATAGACTCTTTT
>NZ_JBPYDC010001291.1:0-640 GCF_051847575.1 Psychrobacter sp. 1U2 | reverse complement strand
GATTTGTCTGACCCACGCGCAATGTCGAAAAATCAAACCCGCTTGCTACAAGTGACACATGCGCAGCCAATAAATCAACGCTATCCTCTTTAGCTTTTTTAACAAGGTGTTTATAGCACTTGCTGTAGACTAAATCCTTATCCAATGTCTGAACATACATCTTTAAAACAAGCTCAAGACAGTGGGACAAATGAAGTATCGAAAATTTAAAAGCAGTAGGATTACCTTGCTGCCCACTTTCAAATTTTACTAAAGCCTCATTAAAACTATCAAGAGCATTTGATTTAATATCCAGTTTAAGTTCCAAAGTAAATCCTTATGTTGGTAGTAATGAAGCATTAATGCTTAAGAAACAGAGGTAGGAAAACACAGTAGCGCAATATCCTAAACAGAAAGGGAAACCGAGAGTATTCTAAATTCAGTGTAACTGATTAAAAAGAATACCGCGAAGTACACTACAGTTATTTAGAGAAATTAAACCATTGCCACCATTAGCCTACAGACGTAGATTCAAGTCCTCACTAGGGAATTGAACCAGAGCAAACACCTGACTGGTTAGCTACGTTCAAACTTATGATGTTTTAATAACTCAAACCCAGATGGATACTCATTCATTTTATAAAGTAAATAAGAATCTATT
>NZ_JBPYDC010001290.1:0-640 GCF_051847575.1 Psychrobacter sp. 1U2 | reverse complement strand
ATGATTGCCATCTACGCATGTCAAAGTCTGACAACGTTGGGTCAATAACTCGCTGAATACGCCATTGCCAGAGCCCAACTCGATGGCATTGTTATACTCTGCCTGTGGTAGTATCGCTAGACAAATATCACGTTTTCTTTTTTCATACCAGCGGGTCTGATACTCCCATGGATCAGTGTTGTCGTTATATAGGGCATCAAAATACGTTTCTGAGTAGGCATCAGTGTGATTGTCAATATGAGTAGAACTGTCCAAGGTCGTGTTGGCGTAACTATCAGCAAGGTCGGCTGATGACGTCGATTTAGGTGAGTGGCTCATATAGATAAACTTCCCAAGGTTGGCTAATTCTAGCAATGGTTTGAGTAGATAAAATAGGGGGGTTGCCTGTACTTTCATCAACGGTAATTTGACTGTCAAAACAAGTAATGGCTTGGCTTTTACGCTGTAATTGCTCAGCGTTCAAATCAACTCTAACGGCATGATGCCAAGGAATGCGAGTGTCGGCAGGCTTAGCCCAGTGCCATGCCCAAATCAATACCTGATAACATGCTAGATGCTGCTGCTTAGCAAATGCAGTGACCACGCGCCCTGTCGCCTCATGATCAGGATGGCCGTCGTGCGTAAAAGGCGTCACTAAAAT
>NZ_JBPYDC010001289.1:0-641 GCF_051847575.1 Psychrobacter sp. 1U2 | reverse complement strand
CAGCCGAGCTAAGCCCGTGTGCAAGCATCTGAATCATTAAGCCTTGCAGACTGAGTAATGTACCTGCATAAATCGCCAAAACCACAAAGCCCATGTGCGAAATACTGGTATAGGCAAGCAAGCGCTTCATATCGGTTTGCATAAAGGCAAGCCATGCCCCATAAAAGATACCAATCGTACCTAACGTAATCGCAATCGGTGCAAACTCTTGAGACGCTGCAGGAAACAAGGGCAACACAAAACGAATCAAACCATAAGCTGCTGTCTTAATTAGCACCCCTGCCAAATCCACCGAGCCTGCTGTTGGTGCCTGCGCATGGGCATCCGGCAACCAGCCATGAAAAGGAATAATTGGCAGCTTGACGGCAAAACCAATAAAAAAGCAAAGCATGATTGGATATTCCCAGCCGCCAAGTGGCGTACCGAGTAAGTCATTATAATTAAAGCTAACCACACCGCGATTAGCATAATTGAAGAGTACTAATAACAAAATACCAATGAGCATGATAAGCCCAGAAGCTTGGGTATAAATAAAGAACTTGGTGGCAGCGTATTCTTTAGTCTTACCACCAGCGACATCATGACCCCAGATAGCAATCAAGAAATAGATAGGAACCAGCATCATCTCCCAAAAGAAAAAG
>NZ_JBPYDC010001288.1:0-641 GCF_051847575.1 Psychrobacter sp. 1U2 | reverse complement strand
ATAAGCGTACTGACAGTATGATCATTCGTCGCCGTCGCGCCAAGAAGAAATAAAGGAAGAATCTCATGCCTCGTTCATTGAAAAAAGGTCCATTCATAGACGCGCATCTGTTTGCTAAAGTTGAGAATGCTATTGACACCAACTCACGCAAACCCATTAAAACTTGGTCGCGCCGCTCGATGATTCTGCCACAAATGGTTGGCCTAACTTTGTCTGTTCACAATGGCCGTACTCATGTACCGGTTATCGTGAGTGAGCAGATGGTTGGTCATAAACTAGGTGAATTTGCCCCGACTCGTACGTATCGTGGTCACGGCATTGACAAAAAAGCTAAGAGATAAGGTGCTTACCATGGAAGTAACTGCAAAATTACGCGGTGCCGCCATATCGGCACAAAAAGTTAGACTCGTTGCTGATGAAGTTCGCGGCAAATCTATTGAGCGTGCTTTGGATATCCTAACGTATAGCAATAAAAAAGGCGCTGTGTTTGTTAAGAAATGCCTTAACTCAGCCATCGCCAATGCCGAACATAATCATGGCTTAGATATTGATGACTTAAGAGTCGCCACTATCTACGTTGATGAAGGCATTACGCTAAAGCGTATCCTACCACGTGCCAAAGGTCGTGCTGATCGTATCAG
>NZ_JBPYDC010001287.1:0-643 GCF_051847575.1 Psychrobacter sp. 1U2 | reverse complement strand
CATAATGATGAATGCCAATTTATCAAGGTATCACTTGTCGTAACTAGAGTCGTTAGAACTAATTTTGCCCTTAATTTTACCATAATTAAGACTGATTCATCTGCTCCCACGCACTGCCTAATACATCTGATGCAAGCGTTTTTGCCATTGGCGCATAGGGAAGTAGCTCAGGGGCCAGTACAGAAGTTTGCCACTGCGGAAGCTGTACTAATAACGGCGCACTGACACTAAGAATGACTAAAACCACAAGAGTGTTTTTGGCCGCCCCTAATACACCGCCTGCCATTTTATCTACCATGCCCAAGCCTAAAGTTTTAAGCACTCCTGAAAATACAAACGCTACTAAATGCATCACAGCTAACACTACGATTACGATGAGCAAAAAAGCCATTGCCATTTGTAATACAGAGCTTTGGGTCAGCCCCGATAGCTGCGGTGCAATAGGACCAGCTAAACGAGTCGCAACAATCAAAGCGATAAACCAACCAACTAAGCCAACCGCCGTCTTGACAAGTCCTATTTGAAAACCACGCCATAAGCCAATAAGGACCACAATGGCAATGACGATATCTAGACCACTCATACTTACCGCCGCATGGCGTTAGAGGACCAGCTTAATCAAATGTCGTGGGCATCATAAGAG
>NZ_JBPYDC010001286.1:0-643 GCF_051847575.1 Psychrobacter sp. 1U2 | reverse complement strand
ACTTATCAGGGCAAGAATATTCTATCGATGTGGTCTGTGAATATGGCGAAGTCTTAGCCGCAATCACTCGCCATAAAACAGGGAAAATCCAGCATATCGGCTACGAGCAGTCAGTCATGGACGTCGTTATGCCATTGATTAAAACTTTTGGTTGTGATGGTATTGTTAGTGTACAGACCAAGGCAGATGATAATGGTCAGCACCGTGTCCTTGAGATTAACAGTCGCCCATCAGGTGGTATTAGCTATACGGCTCATAGCGGTGTAGATTTAACCCAAGTAGGGTTTGCCTATTGGTTAGGACTAACAGCTAAGCCAAAATTAGCTGACATCATCGAGCAGATTATCCCCTGTCAGGTACGCTCAATTACGACGAGTGTGAAAGTTTAGAATGAGTTAAGACATCTAGTATTACTCGAAAATATTGGGTTCGGCGAGAAACTGCTTCCGCATCAAGATTGTATTCCATAAAATCTACTATGAAAAGACGTCAACACAGTACGGCAGAGGTGAGAATAAAGACAATGATTCAGATCATATAGTCAGTTGAAAATAAAACTGTCATAAGTTCAAACGCGATACTGGGATAAATTTTCCTTGCTTGCTGCGTTCTTAGAGACCGCGCAAAATTCATCCCAGTATCG
>NZ_JBPYDC010001285.1:0-643 GCF_051847575.1 Psychrobacter sp. 1U2 | reverse complement strand
CGGCTCAAGAACCTGTTGATGACGAAGCTGATTTGCCTGATATGGTTGTTAGCTACAAGGATGATATATCTGATCTTAGCTATAACTTGGCGGTTACGGCTCGTGAGGCCAAAAATGGAGAAGATTCAGATATAGGCGTCGGTGTCTCTTTGGCTGGCAAACTGAAAATAGGCAATGATTCGCTACATGCGAGCGTATACAATGGTAAAGGGATGGGCGCCTATTCCACCGTATGTGTTGGAAGAGTCCTTGGTTCGACTGACGATGTGGATTGTGATGCCGAAGACGGTAAGCTTGTATCACAAACTGGCTTCACGGTAGGGTATAGGCATAAATTTACAGAAAAACTGATGAGCAACATGCGCTATGGTGAAATTAATGTGGATGATGCGGTAGATACCTCTGTGAACGTGAAAAGCATCAACCTTGTTTATGAGTATTTTCCAGATCTGGATATTGGTATTGAGTGGAGAGATCGAAGCGATAAGACCACTTTAGAAGTAAGAAAAGGTCAGCAAGTTGAAATAATGGCCAAATACGAATTCTGAGCTGAATATTTGAGTTCGGAACGTATTATATAGAGAGTGAACGTATAGAACAGATTGCAAATTTATATAATCTTATCTTATTAAGCACTTAATAA
>NZ_JBPYDC010001284.1:0-643 GCF_051847575.1 Psychrobacter sp. 1U2 | reverse complement strand
ATCGTCCACTAAGTTATCGTCAGACAGCATCATACGAGAAATAAGAGCGCCCATACTATGACTGATAATGACGCTATTTTTACTGGCACGATTTTGTCCGTTAGGATCTGTTTGCTGATAAGTAGTTTCGAGTAATTTTTGAATCTGATAGCGGTTTTCTAAAAGAGGCAGATTGGTCGGATAAAATATTTGCCATACTTGATAGTTGTCACGTAGCTTATCGTCATTGAATATATCGTTAGTTAGGTTGACCCAGGTGGCAGGACTAGAGGCCAAGCCATGTATCATAACGATGACACGCTTATTAGGATCATAGGGCTCAAGCATGAATAGCTTAGGTAGCGTTGCCTCTTGACGCCGCGTCAGTAAGTTTAAATATCCGACACCGTCGAGCTGGTTTTCTGCTAACCATAGACCATAACCTGCTGAAAAATTGGCAGCAAGTGGATAGTCATTGCCAAGAATATGGACGTTACTACTACGATAGGGGTTGTATAAGTGAATATCGAGCTGATTGCTACTAAGTACATCAAGGATGCTGTCACCAGCTGGTTTTATGAGACCTGTCATCAGTAAATGCCCAGTAGGATAAATACGTGTACTTACTGCGCTATCATCCATGCTGCCATTATTTATCGTTTTA
>NZ_JBPYDC010001283.1:0-643 GCF_051847575.1 Psychrobacter sp. 1U2 | reverse complement strand
CTATTTTCGGACTTTGGAATATATAAACGATAAAAGATAATGTTAGATAAAGAGATACAACCAAGCATTTGTCTTGCTAGCATTCCTCTTAGCATAAGCTATGTTAATGGCTAATAACAACTTTTTATCACTGACGTATAATGACCAATCTTGGTAATAATACGCTGTACTTACAAGTATGCTAACCTTTACAGCATATCATTTATTAATAATCATCGCTTATTGGTACACATCATAAGGTATGGCAATGCATCAAAACCAAACACCACTTTCTGCAAATAAACAAGAGCGCATGTCTGCCACGCCTCTTGATACTACAAGCAACGCTCCATTAGAGACGAAGGTTACAAGTATCGATACTTATGCGTTGACCATCATATCTGATCGCAATCGAGCGTTAGCAGCGACCGTCTACCGTCCTAAAACTTCTGTAAACACAGCCGTGATGATCGCGCCAGCGACTGGTATCAAACGTCAGTTCTATCACAGTTTCGCGACTTTTTTAGCAGAGCAAGGCTTTGGAGTACTAACCTTTGATAATGAAGGTATTGGTGAGTCGCTGACGACCGATTTGACCAAATGTGATGCCTCTCTTATCAGTTGGGGGCGACATGATATGCCAGCCGCCCTCGATGCCTTACAA
>NZ_JBPYDC010001282.1:0-643 GCF_051847575.1 Psychrobacter sp. 1U2 | reverse complement strand
CGATAAACCCTGCGCCAGAGGAAATACTAATATCGCGCACATGAATATCAAAGCCTGTAGGTCGACCAAGTAGTTTGGCATTATCACTAAGCGAATACTGGGTTTTGGCGATACATACTGGCATCTTATCAAGATTCAATGCTTCTAGGCGGCGTATTTTGGCCTCGGCCAGACTACTGATATCAATATCATCTGCCCCATAGATGCGCTGTGCAATCGTGCGAATTTTATCCGCAATGCTGTTGTCACTGTCATAAGCCAAACGAAATTGGCTGGGTTTATGACTGTTATCCTCAAGCAGCTTAATTAAAGAGTGTGCTAATTCTTCACCGCCCGCGCCGCCTTTCTCCCATACTTGCGTTAAGGCAACTTCCACACCTTTTGCTAGGCAGGCTTGTCGTACTAGCTCAATCTCAGCGTCCGTATCACTGACAAACTGGTTAATGGCGACGACTACAGGCAGTTCGTAGACTTCTTGCATATTTTCGATATGCTTCATTAAATTTGGCAGGCCTTGCTCAAGCGCTGCTAAGTTTTCAGTGGTTAGATTGTCTTTAGCGACACAACCATTGTATTTTAACGCTCGAATGGTGGCGACAATAACGGCTGCATCAGGCGTCAATCCTGATAAGCGACACTTAAT
>NZ_JBPYDC010001281.1:0-643 GCF_051847575.1 Psychrobacter sp. 1U2 | reverse complement strand
ACTGACCGTAGGCGGTGATACGTAAAAATCCAAGCGTGGTTAAAGTGTAAATTAACCGAGTGATGGTCGCTTTCGGTAGTGCTGTCATTTGGCACAATTGCTGATGACTTAACTGCTCTTGCTGTTCAAAGGCAGCAAGTATAGACAAGCCGCGCCCAAGCGCCGTGACAAACTGTCTGTCTTCTGTCTCTTTGCTTTGCACAAGGGCATTATTCGTGCGTACTAGTAAAGGCGTCGGTTTTGGCAAGTTTTTTATCATTTTTTGACCGTATATATTCAAAAAGGTTTACAAGAGAGATAAATTTTGCTTAAATAGTTTTACATTATGGAACCAAGTTTCACATAGCGGAACTTGGTTGTCAAATAAAATTGTTGTCAAATAAAATTTGCTTGTGATTTAGCTGGTTATATAAGTAGTTTTTGATAAAACGTTGATGAACAGTTTTTACAAGCCGTCTTAAGTAAAGGAGTACGATATGTCAGCACCTACTAACCTACGAACGAATGCCAGCCCAAGTTTTGATTGGGAAGACCCTTTTTTATTGCGTGATCAGCTTACTGATGAAGAACGCATGGTCAATGAAAGCTCGCATCAGTTTTTTCAAAAAGAATTAATGCCTGGTATTTTGGAGGCCAATCGCAA
>NZ_JBPYDC010001280.1:0-643 GCF_051847575.1 Psychrobacter sp. 1U2 | reverse complement strand
ATACAAAAACAGATAAGGATACGGGCAGTTTTATCTAAAACCCTTGACATTTTAAGCCAACTATTTAAATCTGTTTCATCCTTACCTGAAGAAAGCTGAGCAAATGGATTGGATAGGTATCTATTATTTTGATTGTTAGGATCTAGCGAATTCAATGTTTCCAAAACGGGCTCGAGATTTTCAAATGGGCGTTTGCCATCAGGAAATGAAGAATGTCTTTCCCAAAGCTTAAGTATAGTGTCAAAGCATTCTTGCTTAGCATCCTCATTACCAGTTTGTTCAGCTAATAATATTTTTTCAGAGATATAGTTACACATCCATGCTGTTATTTCGTCAACTTCATCGTCTTTAAAATTATCAATTAAACGCTCACCTAAGTTGATAACGCTTTGTTGTGTCTCTAAGCTTTCCATCTGCAGATAAGAGGAAGGTTTTGCTGTATGGCGGGATGTATCCGAGGTCATCGTCATTACTCCATCTACTGAATGAGTCTTTATATCTTCTTTTAATGTCAACTTGTATGGCAACTTCTACATTCATTTGCTTGCATATGAAAGTCAATAAATCTAAAGATGCTAACGCTTGATTACCATTTCTTATATAGTCGTCATTATGACTGGGGTTATCCTCGCTCCAATATCTG
>NZ_JBPYDC010001279.1:0-644 GCF_051847575.1 Psychrobacter sp. 1U2 | reverse complement strand
TAAGTGGGTGATAATTTTTACCTATAAGAAGAGGTAAGTAATAAATAATTGATTCGATCGGTTTCAAACAGAATAATTCACTATAGCATAAAAATTTTTCAGGCTTGATAACCAATAATTCATCTAATCTGCTAACATCACCGTTAAATTTTGTGTAAGATAACCGGACTGTTTTCGTTTCATCTAGCATAGATTATTTTTAATAAGGCAACCATAGGACAGTCCTCACATGGCATTATCATTACAAAAAGACAAAATCCGGTTTTTATTACTTGAAGGCTTGCACGAGAACGCCTTAAAGATTTTAGACAATGCTGGTTATAAAAATATCGAGTATCTTAGTCACGCCCTAGATCAAGATGAGCTGATTGAGAAAATAAAAGACGCGCATTTCATTGGTATTCGTTCGCGCACGCAGCTGACTCGTGAAGTCCTTGAGCACGCGGACAAGCTTATCGGTATTGGTTGCTTTTGTATCGGCACCAACCAAGTCGACCTTGAAGCGGCTCGCGAGCTAGGTATTCCAGTCTTTAACGCGCCATACTCTAACACTCGTTCGGTTGCAGAGTTGGTATTAGCAGAAGCGATTATGCTATATCGCGGTATTCCTGAAAAGAATGCCACTGTTCATCGCGGCGGCTGGG
>NZ_JBPYDC010001278.1:0-645 GCF_051847575.1 Psychrobacter sp. 1U2 | reverse complement strand
ATAAGATTTGCCATACTTTGGACGGCACATACAGTCTGCCACATGCTCAAGCACACGCTATTACGCTTGCGTATTCAGTGCATTACAACCGTAACGCTGATATTGAAGCCATGGATCGATTGGCAGAGGCTTTAGGTGTTAGTAGCCGTGAAGAGGTCGGTTTAGAAATTTATCGTTTAAATCAATCCTTAAAGATTCCGTTGGCACTAAAAGACATTGGTCTACCCAAAGAGGGTCCAGCTAACGTGGCACAAATCGTCTGTGATAGTCCTTATTATAATCCTCGTGATTATGACTATGAGGAATTAAAAGATTTATTAAATAAAGCGTATCAAGGACTACCTCCTGCTTAAGAGTGACATGAGAGTTGTCGTTCGGCGCAAACGATTTATTATGGTCATCTAGTGAAGTGCGTACACGTACACCTTTGGTTTATGACGAGATAAATAATGGTCTCCATTATTTTAACGCCGTTTTATTTCATGCCATTCCTAAAGTCTATCGTAATATTAAAAAAGCCATTATTGATATCTATCTTATGAAACTACAGGTTCAATATTGTCTTTGAGAAGGGAGTGATCAGATTTAAGCGTAGTACTTTTAGACTAAGCGATAAGGGCGCTTCATGTTTTATTTTTGAAAGTG
>NZ_JBPYDC010001277.1:0-645 GCF_051847575.1 Psychrobacter sp. 1U2 | reverse complement strand
ATCGATATCACTGACACTAAACAGATGCATATTCAAACCTAGCCCTATCATTAAGGCGGCAAATATACAGCCGCCAACGATATTGCCAGTGATAACAATACCCCACAGACGCAGCAGCTTGTGTAACGGCTCTATCTTATTTAACACAGGTAAGCTAAGCAGTGAGGTCTGCTCAGTGAACAACAACGACTGGCCGATCACGACGATGATAAAACCTATCGGATATAGCAATGAAGATAGCACCATTGCATATTGATTGGGCATCACTCCGCTAAGCAGTGAAAAAGCTGCTAAAATTATAAAAAAGCTAATGCCGATCTCAAGCCCAGCAGTAAAAGCACTGGTAAATAAAGAACCTAAAGAGCGATCAAACGTTTCTTTGGCATGGATGACCTGCTCAACCAAAATACTGGCGTAGCTCTTTGCTTGACTTAAATTGTCATCGCTGGCGACTTTTTTGATGGTTTCTTTGTCTTCATCACTGATTTGTTCAGGGAAGTCTTCATCCTTAAGGTTTTCAGTGGCTTTTGTTTCGCTGTCTTGTTGCTCGTCTTTTTGATGCTGACTGTCCTCAATATTGTTGTTATTTTGCTCATCTGTATCATTGGTATCATCATCATTGTTATCGGCTAAATGCATATCGTT
>NZ_JBPYDC010001276.1:0-645 GCF_051847575.1 Psychrobacter sp. 1U2 | reverse complement strand
AAAAATTGATCAAGTGATCGGTAGTCTTCTGTCTGTTTGTAGCGAACCTAATGGTGAGTATTGACTCAGTTTGGTAGATAAATAAAAAGGTGACCTAATAAGTTGCCTTTTTGCTGTGTTATGAACATAGTTTCTGTCAAAAACAATACATGATTGATATCAAACGTTAGTAATAACGGTTATCACTAGCAAAATCAGGCATTTTGAGCTAAAATGTACCCCAATTAAAACCTATGATAAGTACGACCAAAGAGCTTATAAACCTACTACATAATATAATGATTAATAAGTATGTATCAATTTTACTAACGTAGCGTCTCTCTCAGTTTATAAGTTTTTAGTACTTACATAGCCTTCTATATTTTACAAACACATTTTACTGACCATAAGGATGTTTCTCGTGAGCCAAGCTAATACCTTACGCCAATTACATCAAGATCGTCTAAATAGTTACAACGATCAAGAACAACAAGCTATTGAGTTAATTGGACTGTTAAACAAACTCTATAACGAAAAAGACGTACAAGTTACTTTGTTCGGTGAGACACTTGATACAACTTCAGTCGGTCAAGTACTGGCGTTGCATCAAAAAGCAGCTATTCGTGAGCAAAATGGTAAGCCTATTGCTATTGCTGACACTTTAGA
>NZ_JBPYDC010001275.1:0-646 GCF_051847575.1 Psychrobacter sp. 1U2 | reverse complement strand
ATCGACATCGTTATAGCCTGTGGTGTTACCATCGTTATCGCCGTTATTTAAGGTATAAGTGGGCGCTTCAACTACGCCAGTGGCTGCGTTATAGTTCGCGCCGCCACCTAGGTTACTCGCTGTACTATTGCCTAGCGCATCAGTCTTGGTATCAGCAGCCCCTGCTGCTGCATCTAATTGACCGAAATTCACCGCGTCATCAGCTACGATACCGTCGGCAACTTTAGTAATACGATTGCCACCGTTATTAAGACCTTCATTGCTTAGAGTCACTGTTTGGTTTGTACCACCGGTTAAAGTAATACCAGATCTATTGACGGTAGTATTACCTGTTCTAACGCTACCATTTACTCCAAGATCAACGCTCTCATTTAAACTAACTTGTACGCCATCAGCGGTGGTAGTAGAAATGATATTACTGTCACCAGTGACGTTAATAGTATCGCCTAGCGCAAAATTATTGTCTGTCGTGCCATTCCCAAAGCTAATACCTTTATTGATGTCAGCTGTATTGGTGGTAGTACGAGTATCTAAGTTACCTAGCGCGCCACCAACGTTATTGACCGTGGTATTGGAGCCAGTATTAGTCCCGTCATCCAAGGTATAGGTTGGAGCAGTATAAGTGTCAGTTATTGCATTATAAGCT
>NZ_JBPYDC010001274.1:0-646 GCF_051847575.1 Psychrobacter sp. 1U2 | reverse complement strand
CATCGGTGTGGTACCAAAACCAAAGCTTTCTGCTCCAAGAATAGCGGCTTTGACCACATCAAGGCCTGTTTTGAGGCCACCATCAGTTTGCACGCGTACTTTATCGCGCAGACCATTGACGCGTAGCGACTGATGCGTCTCAGCTAACCCTAGCTCCCATGGCGAGCCTGCATGGTGAATAGAGGACAGTGGCGAGGCTGCGGTACCGCCATCATACCCTGAGATGGTAATCAAATCGGCATAAGCTTTTGCTACACCTGTCGCAATGGTACCAACGCCTGGACGCGAAACTAATTTAACTGAGACCAAGGCATCTGGATTGACTTGTTTTAAATCAAAAATAAGCTGGGCAAGATCTTCGATAGAATAAATATCATGATGCGGCGGCGGTGAGATGAGTGTCACTCCAGGCACAGAGTAACGCAGGCGGGCAATCAAAGCATTGACCTTTCCGCCTGGCAGCTGACCACCCTCGCCAGGTTTTGCACCTTGCGCAACTTTAATTTGCATGACTTCTGCTGAACGCAAATAGGCAGGCGTGACCCCAAAACGACCAGAGGCGACTTGTTTGATTTTTGAGTTGCGTAGGGTACCATAACGAGTGGGATCCTCACCGCCCTCCCCTGAATTTGAGCGTCCGCCAATG
>NZ_JBPYDC010001273.1:0-646 GCF_051847575.1 Psychrobacter sp. 1U2 | reverse complement strand
AAATTAGAATTAAAGCGTCATGGGTTTCGACTCAAACACTAAATAGTAGTTTGTGAGTCATCAAAATAGCCTAAGCAGAAATAATTTCAATTTAAGAACAATGAATGACTGATTCTGAGACATTTTCTTGGAAAGATTTAAGCTTGAAATAAGCTTAAATGTCGGTCTTTTTAAAAATATGAAAATATTAGTATTAATAAGTGGCTACTAAGCGACCACATGATAAGGAATATCACATGGCAACAGATAACAATAATACGACGGTTAATAATAAGGTGTTAGACAAAGGCGGGCCAGTACGAGAAGGTGAAGCGCTTGATGCACAAGCAGTCAGTGACTGGTTGCGTGCTCAGGGTGTTGATGTCAAAGGCGAGCCTACCGTTACGCAGTTCTCAGGCGGTGCTTCAAACTGGACTTATCGTCTACAATATAGTGGTGATGGCGAAGGCCAAGACCTTATCTTACGCCGTCCGCCAAAAGGTACCAAAGCCAAGTCTGCCCATGATATGGTACGTGAATACACCGTACAGAATGCGCTGATGGACGCTTATCCTTATGTACCAAAGATGGTAGCTTTGTGCACAGATGAGGATGTAATCGGAGCAGATTTCTACGTTATGGAACGTATGGAAGGTATTATTCCGCG
>NZ_JBPYDC010001272.1:0-646 GCF_051847575.1 Psychrobacter sp. 1U2 | reverse complement strand
AGAGCCTGAGTCTGATGAAGTCACAAAAAACACCATTACTAGAATAATAGCAATTAAAGAGGTAATGGTCCCTAGAGGAAGATTTGCCAGCATCTGAAATAAGGTTAAGGAAGCATCACTGACCCCTCCTGCCAGCTCACCGACTTGATTATCATATTGGCTCAATCCTGACTGTCCAAATACCGTCATCCAGACGATGGTTACAAGCGTAGGGGCCAACATTACTGAGGTAATAAACTCACGTACTGTACGGCCTTTTGAAATACGAGCAATAAACATACCTACAAAAGGTGACCAGCTGATCCACCATGCCCAATAAAACACTGTCCAGCCATGAAAGAATTCGTCGTCACCGCGGCCTATAGGATTCGATAACGGGATAATATAAGTTGCATAATCAACAGCAGTGGCACCGATTTTACTCAGCAATCCGATTGAGTTGCCAACGAAAAACACAAACAGCAACAAAGATAAAGCGACTAACATATTGACGTTACTCAATAGCTTAACCCCGCCATCAAGGCCACGTGCTACAGATATTGTAGCAAGAGCAGTCACTACAACTATAATGGTAATCTCAAGCGAATTACCTGCAAAGTCCCAACCAAACAAATAATTAAGTCCGCTGGCCGCTTGTTGAGCACCC
>NZ_JBPYDC010001271.1:0-647 GCF_051847575.1 Psychrobacter sp. 1U2 | reverse complement strand
CCATAACTTGCTGGATCGACCAGCTCTAACATATCAGCGCATGCTTCAGAATAGAACAATCGGTACTCAGGATTATAAAACCCTGGAATTATAGTTCTAATCAAAGCCAAATAGTCGTATTTAAGGCTTTTACGTTTGTTGAACCAACGTATGGCATAGTCAATATCACACATAACTGGAATCAACACCCAGTGGCTAGGCTCCATATAAATCGTCTTACGTCGCAGTCTACCATCGCGATGACTTGAGCTAATACAATCGTAACGTTGCTCGCCCAATTCATTAATCACAAGCTCACAATGACTATAGGGAGAACCAGTCAAATTACCTGACTGGCTTTGATATTTTGTTGCTTTTTGGCCTTTAAGCCAAGACTTCATTTAGCCATTTACCAATATTTTGTATTTGCGGCATACAGACCTGATGCGCCATTGGATAAGTATTATATTCAACGTCATATCCCTTGTCTGATAACAATTGCTGTGCTTGCTGACCCAAAATTACAGGAACGACTGGATCGTGAGTACCGTGTTCGATCAATATCGGTATCTCTTTATTAGCAGTGCTATAGTCAATGTGATCATCGGTTGCCAAATACGTAGATAAGGTCATCAATCCCGCCAGCCGCTCAGGATAGCCAAGCGCGA
>NZ_JBPYDC010001270.1:0-648 GCF_051847575.1 Psychrobacter sp. 1U2 | reverse complement strand
TTGTTAGAGCATGGCGTGGTTGATGAAGTGGTACATCGTCATCAGATGATTGATACCATTTATCGTCTGCTAGCTAAGCTTACGCATACGGATAATGTAGACGCCTAAATTGTGTGAGTACTTAAGTTTTTGTATGTCGCATGTTTGGCTTACCCTTTAAATAGCATTTATCGTCATTGATGATAAATGCTATTTTTAATTTTTGGGGTTTGAATATGGTCGATTTCAAATAAGGTGGATACATTAGATATCAGTCCTGCCGTATCATTTTTATACTGAACTCATTATATGGTTATAAGCATTGTATAATGACGCTTTTGGCAGCTGTATATCTTGGCTGCTTTTTACTTTAAGGTGTTTTTATGTCCTCATCGAATCACGCTACTACCGTGACCAGTCCAACGGCACAATCAAGCTTGACTGCATGGCTAGATTATATGCAGCAGATTCATGTTTCTGCTATTGATATGGGATTATCACGTGTATTGCCAGTGGCTAATTATTTGGGCGTGGTGCAATCAGCAAAAGACGATGCCTTTGTCTTCACTGTCGCAGGCACCAATGGTAAAGGCTCAACGACTGCCGTTATCAGCGATATGTGCCGCGCAGCTGGTTACAAAACCGCGTTATATCAATCGCCGCATCTGG
>NZ_JBPYDC010001269.1:0-648 GCF_051847575.1 Psychrobacter sp. 1U2 | reverse complement strand
CAAGAATATTAATAAGCCCAAAACATATCAGTGCAAGGCCAAACTCAAACAAAAACAAATTTTCAAGTTGACCATCAATCGCTAAATAAGGTGAGATAATACGTGATAGCGGAATACCAAACTGCACCAGACCAAATCCTAAAATCAGTCCACTAATGCGCCGCGCAGTAGGCATGCCTTGTAGACAATAAAAAATAGACAATACTGTCATCGCACTAGCTACCACCCCACTAAAGCCACGCGCGATAAGTTCTAAATAGTAAGGCTCAATACTAATGCCAGTCGCACCAGATAATAGGTTGCTACTAACCAACCACTGCATACTAGTCGCTGATAACAAAAAGAATAAGGTAATTTTGCTAAACAACGACATACCAAACTGCTGACGTATTTTATAAAGCAAGACAGTAATGCAAACATTGGTCATGTTATAAGCGACAGATATCCAGCCGCCTTCAACAGGGGTTAAGCCCATGTCACCTTGAATTTGAGTAAGGTTAGCGACCAATAAGCCGTTTTGAAAACTGGCGGTTAGACCGATAAAGATACCGATGAGTAAGTAGAGTACCTTGCGACGTGTAGGATGATCAGGGGTAGCAGGAGAGCCCAACATAAACGGCTGTTCATGGGGCTTAAATTGGTATTCAG
>NZ_JBPYDC010001268.1:0-649 GCF_051847575.1 Psychrobacter sp. 1U2 | reverse complement strand
CAGAAAAAGTCTGTACTTGAGGTACGGTGTCGAAAGTGACAGTCTGGACGTTGACGACGGCTGGCGGCATCTGCTGCTGTGCGGCGGCATCTGCTGAGTCCTCGTTTTTGTCACAGCCAACCAGTACAGCTCCAGATAGTACAGATGCTATTACAAGCGCTAGAGTAGAGTGCTTCATCAATGTCCTCGTCAATAATATAGGTACGGTATAGATAAAATTTTAATAGTGCATCGTAACGTCACACGAATGTAGATGCTACGACTAGTAACTGTTTCTTTGAGCCATCATAATGACTAATATAGAGTAAATGTATAATGTAAACCTTACCGCATAAAAAGCTGAACCGACTTATATTCTATGTGGTCATACATGATTTGTATCTTATAAATTAAGTCATAAAAGCATGCAGGCGAGGTTTTAGCACTAAGAACAACCAAACAATAAAAAAGAACAACCAAACAATAAAAGTTGGTAAGTAAATTTAGTGCCGTATTATAAACTATAGGGTATACCCTACAGTCAAGCTAATAAAAACAGATCTTTTGCAAAGGAAAGTCATATTTCTTCTTATGAGCTGTACAAACGTTGAAGAGACAAGCATCACAAGAGATAATGCCTACTAAAACACAGCATTCTTGATAGCGTGAC
>NZ_JBPYDC010001267.1:0-649 GCF_051847575.1 Psychrobacter sp. 1U2 | reverse complement strand
GCATCTTACTTATCGTTACTGGTAATTCGTTAAATATCTATTCTAGAAGAATAGATAAAGACAAAATTCCTCATTAATATATTAGACCATAACATCTTAAAATTAACCCTTGAAATTATATAGCCTACCTTTATATATGTAGGTTAGATACACAGTAAACAATCAATGATAAGGAGACTGTTATGAGTAAACTTGTTACACGCAATTCAATCTTTGACAACTTCTTTGATGAGATGGCACCTAGCTTTGTGATGCGTCCGCTGCATGGTGAAGCGCTCCCTAATGCTAGCCAAATCAAGATTGATGTTAGTGAAAAAGATGATGCGTTCCATGTAAACGCTGAGATACCTGGCGTTGCCAAAGAAGATATCGACCTGTCTATTACCGGAGATATCGTTTCTATCAGCGCTGAGATTGCGCAGCACGACGAGCAAAAAGACGGCGACAAGATACTACGCAGCGAGCGCTACTTTGGCTCAGTATCGCGTAGCTTCCAATTGCCATCCAAAGTAAAGGTTGATGCAGCAGAAGCCTCTTATGAAAACGGCATATTAGAACTGGTACTACCAAAAGAGACCAGCTCAGAGCGCAAAAAGCTTGAAATTAAATAAAGCCAGATAAGCTTTAATAAGAAAGCTAGTTAAATTCA
>NZ_JBPYDC010001266.1:0-650 GCF_051847575.1 Psychrobacter sp. 1U2 | reverse complement strand
GAAGGTCATGATGCCGCTGGTCGTCTGCAACTATGTACTGTTGATGAAGTGATTCGTCCAGATGCGACAATGGAGCAAATGCAAAAGCTACGTCCAGCCTTTGATCCTAAAGGCGGTACAGTAACGGCTGCGACCTCATCAGCCTTGTCAGATGGTGCGTCAGCAATGCTAGTAATGAGCGCACAAAAAGCCAAAGATTTAGGTCTGAAGCCTCGTGCCCGTATTCGCAGCATGGCTGTCGCTGGCTGTGATGCCGCTATCATGGGTTATGGACCTGTACCTGCCACGAACAAAGCCCTGAAGCGCGCTGGTATGAGCATCGATGATATGCAAACCATCGAGCTAAACGAAGCCTTTGCAGCGCAAGGCTTGTCAGTACTTAAAGCCTTGAACTTGACTGACAAGCAAGACATCGTCAACATCAATGGCGGTGCCATTGCTCTAGGTCATCCACTAGGCTGTTCGGGTGCTCGTATCACGGTTACCTTATTAAACGCTATGGAGCAGTCTGACACTGAGCTTGGCCTTGCAACCATGTGTATCGGTCTAGGTCAAGGTATCGCGACCGTGATTGAGCGTGTTTAAGATTTTGAAATAGCAGTCGTTTTGTAAAATTTAAATATGCTAACCCAAGCCTTCGGTTAAATAAC
>NZ_JBPYDC010001265.1:0-650 GCF_051847575.1 Psychrobacter sp. 1U2 | reverse complement strand
AAGCATATTTGGCAGAGTAGGCCATGATAGCCGTATTCACAAAACCCTCGGACTCAAAAGCATCACGCATGGCTTTGATACGGCCATCCATCATATCGCTTGGCGAGATGATATCAGCGCCAGCGCGTGCGTGGACGAGTGCTTGCTTGACCAACACTTCGATGGTTGCATCGTTGATGACATAACCGCTGTCATCGAGTAAACCGTCTTGACCATGTGAGGTATAAGGGTCAAGTGCCACATCCGTCATGACCACCATTTCGGGTACGGCATCTTTAAGCGCTTTGACCGCGCGCGCAGTAAGACCATTTTCGTCGTATGCAGCTTTACCATCAGGCGTTTTTAACGAGTTATCGATGACAGGGAAGATGTCAACAGTCGTGACGCCCTCACTTAGTAATTCTTTTGCATAGTTGATAAGTAGGTCGACTGATAAGCGCTCAACCCCCGGCATGCTCGCAATCGTTTCACGCTGGTTTTTACCTTCTAGTACAAATACTGGCGCGATAAAATGCTTAGGATGTAGCTCTACTTCTCGAATCATTGCCCGTACATTATCATTGTAACGTAGACGGCGTAGACGAGTTTCAGGGTATTGGCGGTTAAAGGTATAAGACATAATCGTTCCTTATTATTTTTTCAGTAATTAT
>NZ_JBPYDC010001264.1:0-650 GCF_051847575.1 Psychrobacter sp. 1U2 | reverse complement strand
AAATGGAAGTCGGCGTAGATAACGAAGAATTTATCTCAGAGATGGTGGCAGTCTCAGTACCCATCCTAGACAAAAAATCGCGGTATTTGGCCTCCTTGTATGTGCATGCGCCTACTGTACGAGTGTCTCTCGATGAGCTACTCGAACATGTACCGCGCTTACAGACAGCAGCGCAGGATATACAAGCCTTGGTTTATGAATTACAAAGTTAGCTTTTATGTCTTGCATAAAAAAGGTCTTCACTATAATGATAATGAAGACCTTTTTTGTGCGCTAATATATCGATAAGCGATATATTGTCTTAAAACGCCTAGATAGACTTAAGACAATACTGAATGATCATGATAGGCCATAATACTAGAAAAGTCTCTATCGCCATTATCGCGTGCATGCGCTTCGTAAAGCTCTGTGGCCTTAGCGCCCATCGGCGTCTCAACCTCAGTATCCTTTGCAGTTTGCATGGCAAGATTAAGATCTTTTTGCATAAGCTTGCTCATAAATCCTCCTTTATAGCCATTGCTAGAAGGAACATTTTCTAGCACTTTTGGATAAGGGTTATAGACTTCGAGCGTCCAGTTGCGCCCTGAGCTTTGCAGCATGATATCTGATAATACTTTGGGATCTAAGCCATTTTTGACCCCTAAATTGAT
>NZ_JBPYDC010001263.1:0-650 GCF_051847575.1 Psychrobacter sp. 1U2 | reverse complement strand
AGCACAATGTTTATAAAAGCCTAACGTATGAAAGTGCAATAGTCATTGCAGCGCTTTTGGTAGAGAAGATTGGTCTTGGATTATCGATATTGGATACTAGATGGTGTTATTTGCACTATTTGATGACCGACTTATCAGTATCGAAATATAAGTATTTTAGTACCCCTATTCATTCCAATGGCAATCGGCATAACCCTTATATATCTAGAGGGGCGATTGCCTGTTATTTTAATCATAAAGGTGTAATTAACATGGCTACAGATTTACAAGTCACAACCAACAAGCTGTCGGAAAAAGAAACCCAGCTGACAGTGAAAGTTCCTGTTGAAAAAATTCAAAACAAAGTTGAAGGCCGTATTCGTCAAGTTGCGAAGACTGCCAAGATTGACGGTTTCCGTAAAGGTAACGTCCCTATGTCTCATATCCGTTCACAGTATGGTGCTGGTATTCAGCAAGAAGTGATCAATGATGTGATTCGCGATACCGTGTTTGAAGCAATCAAATCTGAAGACATTCGCGCCGTTGGCATGCCAAACATCGATGATGTTAAATTAGAAGACGACTTCTTAGTTTATCAAGCGACTGTTGAAATCTTCCCAGAAGTCGACGTCCAAGGTATCGATGAGATCGAAGTTGAGCGCCATACCGCG
>NZ_JBPYDC010001262.1:0-650 GCF_051847575.1 Psychrobacter sp. 1U2 | reverse complement strand
TAGGCTCGCGATAACGCAATACCAAAAACGATACTGCTACTAAGGTATAAGCAATGACGACACCGAAACCACCCGCTGTAACGATCCATACTAGCATCTTACGACCAAATAATGGTGCAAGCGTAGCAAGTCCACCGATAAGTAAGATTGCATTGATTGGTGTCTTATGCTTAGGATGCAGTTTACCCAAGAAGGCTGGCAGCATATGAGCTTTAGACATCGCATAAAGTAAACGGCTACCACCAATCAAGAAGGCATTCCAGCTCGACATAATACCAAGTACACCACCGATGACCAGTAAGACACCTGCCCATTTGCCTTGCCATGCGGTCTCCATTGCATCAGCAGTGCCTAAAGAGGATGTTTCAGCTAGCGCCAACGGTAGCGTCACGCCTACACTCCAAATGACCGCAACATACCAAATCACCGCGACAATTAACGAGACAATTAAGAATTTACCGATATTTGGACGGGTTAAGTTCATCTCTTCTGCTGCCTGCGGGATAACATCAAAACCTACAAACATAAAGGGAACCATTACGATAACGGCCATAATACCGCCAATACCACCAATGAACGCAGGCGACAACTCAGTGTTTGTCGTTTCAGGATTGAAGAGCAGTGCCCCTATAAACAATAGAACACCAACA
>NZ_JBPYDC010001261.1:0-651 GCF_051847575.1 Psychrobacter sp. 1U2 | reverse complement strand
CTTAAATTCATGCGCGAGTCGGTAAATTGAATCATAAGCAAAGCGTTCCGTACGGAGGCCAGCTGTCAGCACATCATTTCGTATACGTACATTATTAGCGGCATCGTAAAGGTATTGGATTATTAAATGCGTTGCATTCGGTCCACTGTGAGCTATCTCAATCAAGCGCCCACCACCATCATGTCGATAGCTTGTGCTGGCACCGTTAGCAAAAACACATTGATCAGGTTGTAGACCCGCGTAAATCATTTGAGCGATTGGACGACTATCAATCGATGCTGAGTCGCCAGGATAATTAATCCCATTTGCGATGTTTTGTGTGTTTGTCCTTCTGTTTAAGTCATCCCGATCTATGTGTAGACTGCGCCCACTAGGGTAAGTCAAATCTGTAAGAGCACCGACATCATTGAACTTTCTAGTGGTGGTGAAAGGAGTTTTAAGCGGGGCTTCATTTACAATATATGTAATAGTCTCTTGCAATTGCCAGCTCAGTGAATTATATCGGAAAGAACAAATAGCAAAATCATTCTCGGCCATTATTAGGCGATCAAGACCATCATACTCATAGCGTTCAAAAGTTGCTCCAGCAACTACGAGATTAGTAGATAAATTAATTGTATTTACATCTATGCGTATCGTACGGTTTAACGC
>NZ_JBPYDC010001260.1:0-651 GCF_051847575.1 Psychrobacter sp. 1U2 | reverse complement strand
CTGCCAGATGTTTTATTTGTAAATACAAAGTCCTGATTGGTTTCATAAGGTAACCGGATGATTATGTAGTATTGCACTCCGTGAGCCATCATCTACGCTACACCTGTCTCTAAACTACACACTTAAAAATATATTCAAATACTACTTAACTTTAATCTTACCTAATATATATTAAATTATATAACAATAGAATAATTTATATTTTTAAAGTTCAAAGCTATTTTATGAATATAACTCTTCTCAAAATGTAAAACTATTTTTCTTTTTATATCAGATACTTATAAAAATAATTCTAGGGAATAGAAAATTTGGCATACCCTTAGCACTATATAAAATAAGAAAAACAATTTTTACAACGCTAAGGAGCACGCTATGCAACCTACCACTCATAACATCATTCAAGATGGCGGAACCCCGATAAAACTTTGGACCAAGGGCGTGCCTGTTGATCCAAAAGCGCACGACCAATTGATCAAAGCCTCAAAAATGCCTTTTGTATATAAATGGCTTGCGGTGATGCCTGATGTGCATGTCGGTATTGGCGCGACTATCGGTACCGTATTGCCAACCAAAGAAGCGATTATTCCGGCTGCCGTTGGCGTCGATATCGGCTGCGGAATGATGGCAGTACAAACTACTCTAACCGCAAAC
>NZ_JBPYDC010001259.1:0-651 GCF_051847575.1 Psychrobacter sp. 1U2 | reverse complement strand
AAACAGCAGATAATAAATAAGTTGTTATTTTCTCTATTCTATATTTTGAATATTTTTTATTTAAAATGTATTTAATTTATAAGATATGAGTTAATTTTATAAAAGGCCTGCAGTTGATATTGCAGGCCTTTTATTGTTTGTTGTCTATTATAAATAAGCTTTTACATTGTCATTAATTATAAAGCACCACTAAAGGTATCACATGATTGTACATTACCACTCTCCAAACCGCGCGTGAACCATTGCACACGTTGTTGACTGGTGCCATGAGTAAAGCTGTCTGGTGTCACTGCACGACCGCTTGCACGCGCAAGACGATCATCACCGATTTGACTTGCAGCGTTGATTGCTTCATCAATATCACCTGACTCCAAAAATTGTACACGCTGTTGGTTGCGCTGCGCCCAAACCCCTGCAAAGCAATCGGCCTGCAATTCTTGTAATACAGAAAGCTTGTTAGCCTGCGTGCGAGTCACCTGACGACTTGCTTCATTGACTTGCTGAGTGATACCAAGCAATGTCTGTACGTGATGACCTACTTCATGCGATATGACATAAGCCTGTGCAAAATCGCCAGCTCTACCTTGGTTTTCATCATCACCTGAGCCTTGCTGATCTCCAGAGATGCCAAGATTTTGGCGCATTTCTGCA
>NZ_JBPYDC010001258.1:0-651 GCF_051847575.1 Psychrobacter sp. 1U2 | reverse complement strand
GATATTATCGGCACCCTTGCCTATCGCGCGGTTGAGCAAGGCCATCACGTGGTCATCTCGACTGGTGACAAGGATATGATGCAGCTGATCAATGATTGTGTGATATTAGAAGATAGCTTTACAGGCAAAATCACCGATAGTGCAGGCGTGATAGAAAAGTTCGGGATTGAGCCTCATCAGATGATTGACTTTTTGACCTTGATGGGCGATTCATCAGACGGCATCAAAGGCGTGCCTGGTATCGGTAAAAAAACCGCCAAAGACTTGCTTAATAAATACGGCAATATCGATACAATGCTCAAAAACGTTGCTGAAATTAAAGGCCGCGCTGGTAAAAACTTGGTCGAATATGCCGATGATATTCCGTTCAATGCAAAGCTTGCGACCATTGTGACCGACTTGGCCATCGGACAAGATTGGACAGACCTTATAATAAATACTGACCCCTGCGCCCATATTGATGAGCTACGCAAGCTGTATAGTGAGCTTGAATTTAAAAATGAGTTGGCCTCTCTTGATCACCCAAACCATCCTGCCAATGGTAGCGCAAGCATCGCTGACAGTCAGGTCGATGCTGAGTCGCAAGCGCAAGTCGCAAAATCACTGCAATCAAGCACGATTGAAAACATTAAAGACAGTAAAAGCCATGAC
>NZ_JBPYDC010001257.1:0-652 GCF_051847575.1 Psychrobacter sp. 1U2 | reverse complement strand
ATTAATGCAGAGGTTACAAAAGTAACTTTGTAATGGTTGGCTATGCAGGCAGTTATTATATTTTTAAAACCAAAAAGCTTAGAACTGCTTATTTCTAATAGCAGCCCCAAGCCTTTTGGTTAAAAATTAGATGTGAGAATTTTTAGTATAATTAATCGCCTATACCAATCGTTCAAATAATGAACGTAGACATAAAATAGTAAAGTTACACACTTTAATGGTAAATATTATAAAAGCATTAAAATTGGTGCTATCTAATATATAGATAACTTGTATAGTTACTAGATTTATTTCTGTTGAAAATTAATTTCATATTAGTGAACAATAATAATTATTTATATTTGATCCAACACCTATAAAAGATATAATAATTATAAAAAATCTCATTGCATAACTAATGCATTACTAAGATATTAAGAATTCCTATAAGATATAGTTTACTCAACTATAAATAAATTAATTTTTGAGTTCTATTTTATAAGTCACTTGGTTTTTATATTCTTTCAATCTAAGTATAAACCTTATCAGTACCCACTCATCACTTTAATCATTATCTTAATCATCCCTTTTTAAGTTGTTTGCGACTGATAATTATAATCCAGCATCTTCTTGCGTAATTGCCACTATCTTAATGGGGACAGCATAGGTCCAT
>NZ_JBPYDC010001256.1:0-652 GCF_051847575.1 Psychrobacter sp. 1U2 | reverse complement strand
ATGCTAACGGCGGCCAGTTTGCTTATCGGTACTGTCAAAATAGACGGCCGCTTATCTATTCAATTACAATCATCAGACAGTGACAGTTTGCTAAATTGGGCAATGGCTGAATGTGATCAAAACGGTATTATTCGTGCACTTGCCAGCTGGAAAGCTGATACAGATGAGCAAGTACAAGCATGGGAAAACATGACCTGTGCTAATGAAGCCTTCGCTGAGCTTGGGGCTATGGGTCAAGGTGTGTTATTTATTAATATTCAGCCCGATGGCGGTGAGGCGTATCAAGGTATCGTTGAGCGTAGCCATGACAATTTGGCTGACTGCTTGGCCCATTATCAAAAGCAGTCTGCACAAATTCCAACGCTGATTAATTTGGCATCTGATGGCTTGCAAGCGGGAGGTATATTGGTACAAATGCTGCCTCGTACTGCTGAGGAAACCTATGAAGTACAGCAAAACGAAGACGCGGGTATCGATGATGATTTGTGGACGCGTTTGAGTGTGTTGACTCGTACGGTCAAAGCTGAAGAGCTGACCACACTTGATACCAACGAAATCTTGTATCGTTTGTACAATGAAGAAAACGTCGTCGCCCCTAACCCTGTCGAGCTAGCCTTTGGCTGTACTTGTTCACGTAAAAAGTCAGAGATGG
>NZ_JBPYDC010001255.1:0-652 GCF_051847575.1 Psychrobacter sp. 1U2 | reverse complement strand
GCCAACGAACTTAGTATAAGCATCGATTTGTTTACGGCTTAATGAAGCGCCGCCAGGGATACGTAGGGCAGCGACGCGACCTTTAGGGTCATTCGCAGGCCCGGCAAATACTTTAAAATCAACGTCTTTCATTAGGTCTGCAACGTCAACCAGCTTTAATGGAATACGTAAGTCAGGCTTGTCTGACGCGTAGTCACGCATCGCCTCGGCATAAGTCATACGTGGGAACTGGTCAAACTCAACGTCCATCATGGTCTTAAATAAATGCTTAATTAGACCTTCGTTGATGTTCATGATCTCTTCTTCATTTAAGAAAGAAGTCTCGATATCTACTTGGGTAAATTCAGGCTGACGGTCAGCACGTAAGTCTTCATCACGAAAGCATTTGGCGATTTGATAATAGCGGTCAAAGCCTGACACCATGAGCAACTGCTTAAATAACTGTGGCGACTGCGGTAGGGCAAAGAAATTACCAGGACGGGTACGTGAAGGCACTAGATAGTCACGTGCACCTTCAGGGGTTGCACGAGTCAAGATAGGCGTTTCAACGTCCAAGAAACCATGATCGTCAAGGTAGCGGCGAATCGCTGAGGTGGCTTTAGCGCGGAATACCATACGCTCTTGCATTTGCGGGCGACGCATATCAAGATAA
>NZ_JBPYDC010001254.1:0-653 GCF_051847575.1 Psychrobacter sp. 1U2 | reverse complement strand
ACTTGCGCTAACATCGCTTGATGACCTAAATGTACACCGTCGAAGTTGCCAATAGTAAGCACGCAAGGTGCCAAATCTACAGGACTGGTATCTGCAGGCAAAGTGCTTGGTGATGCAATCAGTTGCTCAAGAAAATAGGTGTTCATAAATTTCAGCTATGATAGATAAGACCAAATAAAAAAACAAAAAACACACCTGTACTAAAAAACGATGTGTCTAAAACCAGCTATTATAAAGTAAAATAGTCACACTAACATCTATAGTCTGCTGATAATACAAGTATAGTCAATCTACTATAAAAACGTTACATCGCCTCATTATTTACTATGCCATTAGCTATGGAAACTCTATGACTAACATTACTTTGAATGCTATACCGCCTAATTCATCAATATACAATCTTGACGAGCAGTTTATGGTGCATCTTGCCAATAAACAGGATTTACCAGAGATTTTGGCAATTTATAATCAAAGTATTGCCGGCAAGCAAGCGACAGCAAACTTGACGCCGGTGACTTGTGAAGAGCGTGCAGAGTGGTTTGATGAACATCTAAATAGTCCAACGCGTCCCATTTATGTAGTTAGAGCAGCGGTTATATCAGCAGATGATGATAAGATTGTCACACAAACAAAGTCACCAATCGTTGCATGGG
>NZ_JBPYDC010001253.1:0-653 GCF_051847575.1 Psychrobacter sp. 1U2 | reverse complement strand
CTGGTCGGTTATGGTTGTACTACTTGTATCGGTAACTCAGGACCGCTGTTAGATGCGATTGAAGAGGCTATCGAAGAAAGTGATTTGGTTGCCGCAGCCGTCCTATCAGGTAACCGTAACTTTGAAGGTCGTATCCACTCACACGTAAAAGCCAGCTACTTGGCTTCACCGCCATTGGTTGTCGCTTATGCGCTAGCAGGTACGGTCGATATTGACTTGACGACTCATCCACTAGGCCAAGATTTAGAGGGTAATGATGTCTTCTTAAAAGATATCTGGCCGACCTCAGAAGAGATCAACGAGCTGATTGCCAATAACATCGATGCTGAGATGTTCCGCAAAAACTACGGCGAAGTATTTGACGGTAGTGCAGCATGGAACGCTATTAGCTCGGCGGATAGCCAGTTGTATCCATGGAGCGAAGAGTCTACTTACATCAAGAACCCACCGTTCTTTGATGGTATGACCATGGAGCCAGAGGGTATCCTAGATATCGAAGGCGCGCGTATTCTAGGTCTATTCGGTGATTCAATCACCACTGACCATATCTCACCGGCTGGTAACATCGATGCCGAATCGCCTGCTGGCAAGTACTTGCAAGAGCGTGGTGTCATGGAAGCTGACTTCAACAGCTATGGCTCACGCCGTGGTAA
>NZ_JBPYDC010001252.1:0-654 GCF_051847575.1 Psychrobacter sp. 1U2 | reverse complement strand
GATTGGGTAATAACTGAGATTTTGTGCTTTGATTTGCCAAGGTAGCTGCTATATCAGTAAACCCATCAGCAGCATTTACCTCACTGGGCCGATAAATCACGTCAACGATATCAAAAGCTGTCATATCAGCAGTGGGCAGACTACAAGCGGCAATAGCGCAAACTGCTTGTAAGCGCTCTGCATACATTGGATTTTTGACTAGATTGTCTAAATTAAAAATAACATATTGTGCAAACAATAGCATTATCAACACCAAACAGCCGGCCAGCCACAGTAACGAAGCGATGGATGTTTGTACACGAGATTGTACTGGATAAATACGTGACTGAGCTTTGCTTGCTCGCTTAGGAGTAGCTTGAAATTGATCTCTCAGTGGTACGCCCATACTCACCAGCAATTGTGATAAATCAGTACCAGGTTCTATAACGTCTGTTTTATGGTTTTGCTCTTCAAGGAGTTTTTCGAGCCATGCATTATCATTATTAGTATTTCTGTTAGAAGTATCAATAGGGGCTGAAACATTGTCGTATCGAGACATGGTGTTTATAGCATCATTTGTTTCTTCAAACATGTTTTCTTGTTCGTTATAGATATCATGATCAATGAAAGCGTCGCTATCTGCAGTGTCTATTGATTTATCAGCTGCGTCTGCAG
>NZ_JBPYDC010001251.1:0-654 GCF_051847575.1 Psychrobacter sp. 1U2 | reverse complement strand
CCATTAACCGCTACTTGCTGTAGCAAACCACTAGAGCCTAATATTTCATCATCAGGATGTGGGGCAAAAATGCACAGCCGTTGGTTTGGCGAAAAACGCTTGGCAATATCTAACCGAGGTAGGTTTTGTAGTCCTTGCCAGTTTTTCCAACTCTCTATACTGGTGCCATCGCCTGCTATCATACGATCGCCAACGATTGGATGATGACTCTCAGACGTAGCCATATTAGAAATTACAGTTGCCATATATTTACCTGCCCGTCTGTTAAATCACTGGTTGCAATGCTAGATAGCTCGCCAATTTTTTGTAAATCAAACGCGCCATGACTTTGACGGATAAACACGCTTAGATCTGCTGATAATCTTGCAAAATGCGCGTTACCACAAAATGGTGCCGCGCCCAATGCTTGTCCAGCACTCTCTATTACTTGCCGAGCGACTTGCTCGACATGCGCCCTTAATTCGCGAATAGCCAACTCATGGGACAGCGTGGGCTGGGTATCTATAAGTTGAGCGACATGATGAAAATACTGTTGAGTCACACTCAATGCTGTACTGACTTGCCCAGAATACATGGCTTTATAGTCGTTTGGTTTTTTTTGATAAGACTGCATTAAATAAGTGGCTATACATGAGGCTGCGCCATACCAGCAAG
>NZ_JBPYDC010001250.1:0-654 GCF_051847575.1 Psychrobacter sp. 1U2 | reverse complement strand
ATCCACCACTGCCAACATGGCAACTAATGAGGCTTCCCCTAATTTGTTAGAACGCTCTGGTGACCAACCTGTGTCTGCGTCCGGTAGGTTATCGTTATCTTTAAAAGGCATCTCTAAAGTATTGGCAAGGCAATCAAAGCGTTCCGCCACCCAATTAGTTGCAACCGTCATGTTCGCTTTACCTGGCGCATCAATATCATAGCCCACTTCAGACTGAAAATCGGCACTGGCTAACTTTAATACCTCTGAAAATCTATCACGCAAATGTGCGAGGCGCTCGTTATAACTTGGCGTCCCTTGAGAGCCGGCAAGAAACACATAAGGCAATGCTTCATCGCCGTGCACGTCATAAAATAGATCCACGCCAGTCGCTTCCATTTTATTGATGACATGAAATACTTCAGGACTTTTCTCCAAGCTTGGATTTGACCATTCACGGTTTAAATTGGTGCCAACTGCATTAGTACGCAGATGTCCGCGTACACTCCCATCTGGGTTCATATTCGGCACAATGTAGAAGTTCGCTTTTTCTAATAACAATTTACCAGTAGCATTGTCATCATCTAACAAACTATCCAGCAAACCTTCAATCAGCCATTCGGCCATGGTCTCGCCGGGGTGCTGACGGGCCGTAATCCAAATTTTGCGTTTATT
>NZ_JBPYDC010001249.1:0-654 GCF_051847575.1 Psychrobacter sp. 1U2 | reverse complement strand
CTGCTGGCGCGCATAGTATAACAGTAGGCTGTCCTTACATGAACCACTAACCCCAAATGCAAATAGTAAGGCTGCTAAGCCTAATAATGCTAAGATTTTATTTTGTAATTATTGCTTACAGTTTATACTTACCCTTGAGTCATCTTCTTGAGTAGTATCAGCTATAGCGTCTAAGGCTTATGTCCTCTACAGTATCATTCTTATACAACTCAAATATTTATTTGGTGAATGTCTCGTTATTGTTTATTTCACTATTTGATAGTAGGATAATATTTTATCTTAGAGACACTTTACTCTAACATTGACTGTCAGCACTACTATATAGGTAGCGCTACCTTAACTGTTATTAGTTGGGCATGACCAAGCTATATTGTTTATAGCAAGCTCTATAATACTTACTTAGCACAGTATTCATATCTGAATCAGATATTAGGTGCTAAACATCTCTCAAGCGTAACCGCTATTATAATAAATTATCATTGAATTCTATCATCCACAGATAAGGACACCACTATGAACCAGACTTCTCACTCTAATCGTATCCAAAAAGGTATTCTCGCAATCGACCAGGAGATGTACGACTTTATTGAAAATGAAGTACTACCTAAAGTTGGCGTTGATTCGGATAGTTATTGGTCAGGTTTTGAGAAGGTC
>NZ_JBPYDC010001248.1:0-654 GCF_051847575.1 Psychrobacter sp. 1U2 | reverse complement strand
ATGAGTGTATTTTATATGGCAGCATTATCAGTAGGGTCTGTATTCTGGGGAATGGTTGTTGTTTGGCTGATGGCAACGCGATAAGTAGCTGGTTTGTTGAACTCAACATACTTTTTGCAAGTCAGTACTAAGCTGGGCTCGACTCGGTACTCGATGATAATTGATAATAGGCACCTCTCCTAAGCGGCGCTCACCAGCTGCGATACTATTATCTATGGTAATTATTGCAATCTTTTTATTCTCTTTGGTAATTAGCAAATGCTTAGCTCTTCTGCTGGTACTATAATTAGGAAAGTGTTTTTTAATTAAAACAGCTGTCTTTTGTAAGCTATCATTTGTTAATGGCTTCTTACCCGCTGATACGTGTGCTCCATTTTTGGGATCAACTTTATTACTACGTAAATGTGCTATCAGCCATAGTACTGTAATGACTGCTAGCAATATGACAAGCCACCAAATTCCGTCTATCATAGAAAAGTATATCCATTATTAGCAAGGGTTAAGTCATGGTAGCAGAATTATCGCCAAAACTAATAGCAGAAGTACATCGGGCTGCTAAATTGCTAGCGGTTCGACCACAGATCTGTATTCTAACTGGTGCAGGCGTATCAGCAGAAAGTGGCATTCCAACTTTTCGTGATAAGCAAACTGGTC
>NZ_JBPYDC010001247.1:0-654 GCF_051847575.1 Psychrobacter sp. 1U2 | reverse complement strand
CGATGGCAGTTTTTTAGCGTTTAAAAAGTACGATGTGAAAACAGATTAGTTATAAGGAATACATTTTTCCATTATGAAAAATTACTTAGGACGTTCTTTGCCTGCCCAAGCGTTAGCATCTGTGTTTGCTATTGCTATACTTTGCTTTATATCTGCTGTAGGCAGCGGCGTGTTGGCTTGGGTGTCTCAAGCAGATGGCCAAGCCATCAATACGGCAGGCTCGATACGTATGGCGACTTATCGTATCAAGTTTCAAATAGCGACTGACTTTGATAGGCTCTACTCCGCTGATTTGGATAGCAACCCCAAAACCAATCCGGCACAGACGGACTCTACCAGTTACTCTGATGCGTCCGCTTTTTTGATTACTGACATGGAGAACCGGCTAGCCAGCCTAAGACAATATCAACGTCACTATGGTAATGAACATGACAGTATTAATGATCAATTAGCAAAGATCGAAACACAGTGGTTCAATGGTCTAAAACCTGCTTTACTGTCTCGTGATAAAGCCTCTTTATATAGTGCATCAGACTCCTACGTCAAAGACGCAGATGGATTGGTTGATGCCTTGCAGTATCGCAACGAGCAAAGACAGATGTGGCAGCAGTTGTTACAGATCGCCTCTTTGGTATTAACGCTCATCATCATGCT
>NZ_JBPYDC010001246.1:0-655 GCF_051847575.1 Psychrobacter sp. 1U2 | reverse complement strand
ATCGTCAAGCAAGTCGATGATACTGTTGAATCAGCTGACTTAATCGCAGAGTTCGAAGCTGGCGCAAGTGGCAGTTCTGATGCTGGCTCTAATGAAGCGCCAGCCGTAGATCCAGATCAACCTGCTGCACCAGTACAACAAAAAGAAACTGGTTATGGCGATACCCCAAGTCGTCCAGATGCGCCGCATGATGAAGCCGATCATAAAGATCAAAGTCCAGCGGTACGTAAAGCTGCCAAAGAAAGTGGCGTAGATCCTAAAGAAGTCGAAGGCAGTGGTCGCGGCGGCCGAGTAACTAAGACTGATATGGCAAGCCCTACGCTAAAAGCTGATAGCTCTATTAAATCTGATAGCGGTCGTCCAGTTGCTGAGTCAACAGGTGAGCGTACTGAAAAACGTGTACCGATGACACGTTTGCGTAAGCGTGTTGCTGAGCGTCTACTGTCAGCATCACAAGATACAGCGATGCTAACGACGTTCAACGAAGTCAACATGAAGCCGTTGATGGACATGCGTACTAAGTATAAAGAGAAGTTTGAAAAACGTCATGGTGTACGTCTAGGCTTTATGTCTTTATTCGTACGCGCCGCTACCGAAGCGCTAAAACGTTTCCCAGCGGTTAACGCTTCATTAGATGGTGATGATATCGTTTATC
>NZ_JBPYDC010001245.1:0-655 GCF_051847575.1 Psychrobacter sp. 1U2 | reverse complement strand
CAGAGGCCAAAGCGCGCGGTTATGATGCGGGCCGTTTTTCATTTAACACGCCAAAGGGTCGTTGCCCCAACTGTGAAGGGCTAGGGTTTGTCAGTGTCGAGCTGCTATTTTTGCCGAGTGTTTATGCGCCTTGCCAAGTTTGTCACGGTCAGCGCTATGATAATGACACGCTGGCGATCACTTACCGAGATAAAAACATCGCTGAAGTACTGGATCTAACGGTAGAAGCCGCTTATGCGTTTTTTGACGGAGAAGCCTCGATATTACGTGCTTTAGATGCTCTCTTGCAAGTTGGTCTTGGCTACTTGCGTCTGGGGCAGCCAGCGACTGAACTGTCGGGCGGGGAGGCGCAGCGTATCAAGCTTGCCACCGAGTTACAACGTACCCAGCGTGGTGATACGCTCTATATCTTGGATGAGCCGACCACCGGTCTGCATCCTGCCGATGTGTCGATGCTAATGGCGCAATTGAATGCGCTCGTCGAGGCGGGCAATACTGTCATTATGGTTGAGCACGATATGCAAGTGGCCAGCAATAGCGACTGGATTATTGATATTGGTCCAGGGGCAGGGGATGCGGGTGGATCTATCGTTGCTCAAGGCACGCCTATTGAGGTGGCGCAGTCCAAGACTAGTCGTACCGCACCCTTTTTATT
>NZ_JBPYDC010001244.1:0-655 GCF_051847575.1 Psychrobacter sp. 1U2 | reverse complement strand
TTTTTAGCGTTGTTGTTTAATCGTGTAGTCGGTAAGCAGCCTTTATCGTTTGCCGCGCTTTGGGTACTACAAGAATGGACGAAAACATGGCTATTTACAGGGTTTCCGTGGTTGTTCGTCGGCTATGCCTTTACTGAACAGTATTGGTTGTCATCACTTGCACCCATCGCTGGGGTATTTGCCATCTCCTTTGTCGCCATCCTATTGGCAGCAAGTATCGTTGAGCTGCTGCGCCGTCGCGGCGGTTATATGGTGGTTGCCATCGCCTTGTTAATCATCAGTACGTCATTGTGGCTGATTAACCCGCAGTGGACAAAGCCTAAAGGCACGCCTGATTTGTCCGTATCATTAATTCAAGGCAATATTCCGCAAGATCTCAAATGGTTGACCGAATATCAAGTAGAAACGCTCAATATTTATGCCAAATTAACCAGCACGGAATGGGGACGCGATCTTATCCTTTGGCCTGAATCATCGATTCCAATGTTTCAGACAGAGGCCGTTGGTTTTATCAGCGAGATGGTAAAGATGGCCAAAGCCACTGATACTACATGGGTGACAGGAATTCCTTATAAGGATGAGGCGGCGTTTGATGCAACTCAAGATAAGTACCCACCATTTTATAATAGTGTCGTTGCGTTAGGTGCGGATGCAG
>NZ_JBPYDC010001243.1:0-655 GCF_051847575.1 Psychrobacter sp. 1U2 | reverse complement strand
AGTGACGACGATACAAACTACGCTGCACTGACTGAGGCGCTGGAGCAAACAGTGTTTGAAAGCTTTGACGACGGTCTATATATCGGTATGATGTCAGGCACTAGCTTGGACGGTATGGATGCAGTGCTTTGTCAGTTTAATAATGCAGGCAATACTCAACCACCGATGCAACTGTTGGCAACTTATAATCAAGATTTTCCGCCGCGACTGCGTGAGGTGCTCTTAGCGTTGTGCCAACCTAATGGTATCCAAGAGTTAACGTCAACCGCTGATGAACCAAACAGCGAATTGGACTGGTTTGGCTGGGTAAGTAAAGAATATGCTGAATTTGCAAGCGACGTGGTTAATACATTATTGAAGCAGTCAAATACTGATGGTGAGTCGGTGCTGGCAATTGGTTGTCATGGGCAGACGGTACGTCATCGTCCGCAATTGGGCTTTAGCTTACAACTACTCGATGCCAATGTCATCGCTGAGCGCACTGGCATTAGCGTGGTCAGCGACTTTCGTCGCCGTGATATGGCAGTCGGTGGACAAGGCGCGCCTTTGGTTCCTGCTTTTCATCAAGCATTGTTTGCCGCACCTGATAGCACACGCGTGTTATTAAATTTGGGCGGTATTGCCAATATAACCGTCTTGCCAGCCAATGATAGCC
>NZ_JBPYDC010001242.1:0-656 GCF_051847575.1 Psychrobacter sp. 1U2 | reverse complement strand
AAAGGTGAGACGCAACTTATGCACCTCACCTTTTTCAATATTGATTGGTCCTGTTAAACGCACTAATCTTTTAAACCATTAATCAAACCCAGCCCTTTTCACGAAATGACTTTAGTACTTTAATAAATACTGTCATCTCATCAGGTGTGCCAAGTGTTAAGCGGTTGAACCCTGTCACAGGAGGAAACTCGCGACCTACTTTGATGCCACTATCACGCATCCTATTGATATATGTGCGCAAATCTCCTTTGATTTCATGAAAAATAAAGTTGGTCTGTGAAGGTAAATAGCGAAGTCCAAGCTCGTCTAATGCTGCTTCAACCATCTGACGGGATTGTTTAGTTGTGCGTGAACTTAGCTTCAAAAAATCTATATCATCTAAGGTCGTAAGAGCAGCGACCGCACCTGACAAGTTGGTGTTATCCATAGACATAAACGCTTCAACAGCAGCGATAGCCTGTGGGTTAGAAATCGCGTAGCCCACTCGCATACCGGCTAAAGCATATAACTTTGAAAAAGTATGAATGACAATAAGGTTATCTGACAATCCTTGTTTTACCCACTCAAATCCACTTTCAAAGGTTGGGTCTGTCACGTATTCTAAGTACGCTTGATCCAATAAAAAGTAATGGTTGTCTGGTGCGTTACTTATCCAA
>NZ_JBPYDC010001241.1:0-657 GCF_051847575.1 Psychrobacter sp. 1U2 | reverse complement strand
TGGCTATTTGGCGTGTGGGCAGGCTATGGCGTTATTGATATTTTATTCAAGCAAGTTGCTAAACAAGGAGCCGCATTCCCGCTGACTTTATTTATCAGTTTTGGTCTGGCAGGGATATTGTTATTTATGTATTTGCTCGTTACTCGCGTGCGCTGGCAAGGGAACGCACTTAGCGCAGGACTTTTACTGGGCGCGCTTAATATGGGTAATATTTATGCTTACGTACGTGCGCATCAAATGTTGTCTGAATCACCAAGCATCGTATTTACTGGTATGAATGTTGGAGTCATTGCAGTGGCGACTATCATTGGGGTAGGCGTGTTCAAAGAGTCACTCAATCGTATCAATATGCTAGGTTTGTTATTAGCAGTAAGCTGCGTCGCCATCCTATTCTTAGCTTAAAGAAATTACATTTGTATATTAAATTATACAACCAAAAATAAAAAACCAGCTAATAATTTTTACGATGACAGAATTTTGTAGGTAAACAGTAGGTTAAGTTTGTATATTCTTATTTCAATATATATAATAAAAAATAATGTCGTCATATATAAGTCCAACAACTGTTCTTAAAATACGTTGATTCTTAACGTATCGAATATAGGCACATCTTATGTCCTATGCTAAGGTAGACTATAGTTAAATCATACTCAACTT
>NZ_JBPYDC010001240.1:0-658 GCF_051847575.1 Psychrobacter sp. 1U2 | reverse complement strand
CAATCAAGACACCCATGATCATGATGAACATTTAGAGCAGACTACCGCACCGCGAGATACCAAAGGCTATCAGCGCACATTACTTATTAGCTTTATCATTATTACTGGTTACATGTTTATCGAAGCAATTGGTGGGTTGCTGACTGGAAGTTTGGCGCTACTCTCTGATGCAGGACACATGCTAAGCGATGCCATTGCCCTTGGTGCGACCTTGATGGCATTTAAAATCGGCGAAAAAACAGCCACGCATCAAAAGACCTTTGGGTATAAACGCTTTGAGATTATCGTAGCCACAGTTAATGGTGCGACGCTGGTAATTATCGCCTTAATGATTTTTTATGAAGCGATCAAACGCTTTAACTCGCCGCCAGAGATTGCTACCCAAGGTATGCTGATCGTCGCGACCATCGGTATGCTAGTCAATATTTTAGGTGCTTGGCTGATGCATCGTGGTAGTAGCGGTGGCGATGGGCACGCGCACAGTCATGGATCAAATAAAGATAAAGCAAATAAAGACAGGGTAAAAATCGGAAGCTCTGACACAAAAGAGCCTGTTAATCTCAATATGCAAAGTGCTTACTTGCATGTACTAAGTGATTTAATGGGATCCATTGCTGCTATTGTTGCCGCGCTATTAATGATGGGATTTGGTTGGGTT
>NZ_JBPYDC010001239.1:0-658 GCF_051847575.1 Psychrobacter sp. 1U2 | reverse complement strand
ACTAACAAAACATCCCATATCAGAACATCCCATTAATCGTAGGACATTTATGAAAAAATTACAATTTATCGTCATTATCGCAAGCGTATTCTTCCTTCAAGCTTGTGTACATAAGATAGTAACGGTACCTGCTAAAGTTGCCTATAAAACCACCAAAGGCGTGGTCAAAGGTACGGTTGCGGTCGGCAAAGCCATCATACCAGGTGACAGTGACGACGATGATAAAAAGGATAAAAAGTAAAACCTTACTTATCGACTATGGAGTTTGAATTAAAATCAATCATAGTTTTCAAAGTAAGGTTATCACTTATTAAGATAAAAACTTAGTAAGACAGTACTATTATCGAAATAGGAGCGTGTAAATCATTTTGCACGCTCCTATTTTTTAGTATTAGCTTAACTGCTACTAAAGCTTGGCAATCCAGTCTTTAATAGCGCGTGCTTGCTCAGCGGCATTACCAGTATAGGTCGCTGGTGTGAGCTCACGTAGACGTGCTTTATCAGCATCGCTAACGGCTGCCAACTCGTCACTGTCAACGAACGTTAGCATCGCTTCGCGAGTCATGGCATTGCCACGAGTTAGGGCTTTGAGTTTCTCATAAGGGTTCTCAACGCGGTAGCGACGCATGACCGTTTGAATCGGCTCTGCCAATACTTC
>NZ_JBPYDC010001238.1:0-658 GCF_051847575.1 Psychrobacter sp. 1U2 | reverse complement strand
AGCTCGTACAGCATCGCGTACGCTTGCCGCTGCCAATACTGGCGATAAAAATTCAGCATTGATAGCGATTCGTGATGTATTAGTTGATAACAAACAAGATATTTTATCTGCTAACAAAATCGATATGGATAACGGTCAAAAAAACGACCTTGAAGCAGCACTCTTAGATCGCTTAGAGCTCAACGAAGATCGCTTTGAGGGCATGCTTCAAGGTCTAAAAGATGTCGCAGCCCTGCCTGATCCTATCGGTGAGGTCACCGATATGACCTATCGCCCATCTGGTATTCACTTAGGTAAAATGCGCGTGCCACTTGGCGTCGTTGGCATGATTTATGAATCACGCCCAAACGTTACTTTAGAAGCTGCTTCATTGGCCCTAAAATCAGGTAACGCCATTATTCTACGCGGTGGCTCTGAAGCCTTTGAATCCAATCAAGCAATCGCTAAATGTATCCACCAAGGCCTAAAAAAAGCGGGCCTCTCTGAGCATAGCGTACAAGTACTGCAAACCACAGATCGCGCTGCCGTTGGCGAGCTTATTACTATGACAGAATACGTCGATGTCATTGTACCGCGTGGCGGCAAAGGCTTGATTGCTCGTATTAGTAATGATGCCAAAGTACCCGTCATCAAACACTTAGACGGTAATTGCCATACC
>NZ_JBPYDC010001237.1:0-658 GCF_051847575.1 Psychrobacter sp. 1U2 | reverse complement strand
GCCTACCGCTAAATCCATCGCCCCACCAACTGCAGGAATATCTTTAGGGCGACCTAAAAACCAGTTAGCAATATCACCATTTTCAGCCACTTCAAAGGCCCCTAGGACGCATAAATCGATGTGCCCTCCTCGAATCATGGTAAAAGAATCGCCATGATGAAAATAACTGCCGCCTTTCAATAAGGTAATATATTGCTTACCGGCATTGATTAAGTCGCCATCCTCCTCTCCTGCAGTTGGCTCAGGACCCATACCCAATACCCCGTTTTCACTGTGCAAAAAGATGTCTTTATCGTCCGGCAAAAAATCTGCAACCTTGGTGGGTTGACCAATACCCAAATTGACGTACATCCCTTCTTGAATATCTTGGGCGACGTACTTGGCGATCTCATCGACTGACCATGGTGTATAATTATTCATTATGTTTATGCTCCCACATGCACGACTTCATGGACGAAAATACCAGGGGTGACAATATGTTCAGGATTTAAAACCCCCAAATCTACCACTTCACTGACTTGGGCAACCGTATGCTTAGAGGCTGCAGCCATAACAGGGCCAAAGTTGCGGGCCGCTTTGCGATAAGTTAAGTTGCCCCAACGATCTCCTTGAAAGGCCTTAATCAGAGCGAAATCCGCTTTAATAGGATACTCTAATA
>NZ_JBPYDC010001236.1:0-658 GCF_051847575.1 Psychrobacter sp. 1U2 | reverse complement strand
ATATAAACTAGCGTTAATCGCTACGTTAAACAAACGCATACAGCATTTATGTCTATGGATGATGCAATTGCCTGTCCAATCTTATACACTAAAGCTATAAGATTAAAAATATCAATCTTCCTCAAACCCTTCAATAAAGGTATGAATGGTCAGATTTGCTCTAAAAACGGTTTTTGTTACTATTACTTTTTTAGAATTTTTGACCGTAGCATTTTTGATTTTGTGTTATAAGTATTTAGTGGGATGGATACCACATAAATTGACTGTTAAATAGATTGATATGAACTCATAACAACCACTACCCTCAAGATGGTACTAGTATCTAATGTGTCGATTATCAATAACAATCATAATTTTTGACAATAGTAGCTCTTGGCAATGACAATCTTTGGTAACAACAGTTTTTGGTAACAACAATATTCATTAAAGGATATCTGCATGACTGATAATAAAAGCACCGATAGCATGACCCAACGTATTTTAGTCGTCGATGACGATGCACGCCTACGTTCTTTATTACAGCGTTTTCTAGAAGATGATGGCTTTGTAGTACGGACGGCTCACGATGCCAGTCAAATGGACAAACTAATGCAGCGTGAATTGTTTTCTTTAGTAGTATTGGATTTGATGCTACCAGGAGAAGACGGTATCAGTATTT
>NZ_JBPYDC010001235.1:0-659 GCF_051847575.1 Psychrobacter sp. 1U2 | reverse complement strand
CCCATACTTTCTAGCTCTTGCGCGACAATGGGGTCGTCTGATGTGTATACCATCACCTCAAAGCCATCATCAATCAGTACTTTTGCCGCCTTTAAAGTTTCCATAATATTGGGGTACAAACTGTTTTCGTCACCCAATACTTCAAGCTTAACTAAGTTATGACCTCCCAGCAGTTCACGCGCAAGCTTACAAGTTCGAACTGCCGTCTCAGCATCAAAGCAACCAGCAGTATTGGGTAAAATAGTATATTTATCAGGCGAGATGACATCTAACAAGTTCGGCTCGTTACTGTTTTGACCAATGTTGGTACGACGAATAGCGACAGTGACGATCTCGGCCGCTGAGGCTGCAATAGCGGTTCCGGTCTCAGCCATATCTTTATATTTACCAGTGCCGACCAATAGACGTGATGAAAAGGTGCGACTACCAACAGTAAAAGTATCTTGAACAATAGGGGAGTTCTCAGTGGTAGTTTGAATGGAGGCTTGAGACATATCTGAAATCCTAATAACGGGCGGACTATAAAAGATGAAAGGCATAAGCAGCACTAATACGAGCAGTCAAAGCCAGTACTAGGAATCAAAAATAGTACTAGGAGTCAATACTGATAAACGCTTATCGAAACGTAAAAGGTCGTAAAAGCCTTGCTAATGATATAA
>NZ_JBPYDC010001234.1:0-659 GCF_051847575.1 Psychrobacter sp. 1U2 | reverse complement strand
TTCGTTGTTTGGATCAGTATTGTTTGGCATGAAATGTCCCTTATATTTACAATTTAAGAATATCCTTAAGCTACCAAGGTTATAGCACTTATATGATTATGCCTTTAAAACGTAGATTATTTGTCAGTGCGTAGCTCATCTTCGATAAAAGGAGTCCGTTCTTCTTCACTCAGCTCTTCGGCAGTATTCGAGTGAGAGGTATTTTTTAAGTTGTTATCAATCTGTTGGCTATCTACCTGTTCTGCAGCTTGCTTAATATCTGAAACGTCGTTATTTGTATCACTCATAGTAAGTTCCTACCTTTCTTTATTATCTGTCATCGGTTTATAAAATTGTCTTTATTATTTAAATCTATAACAATTATATGTGCCAAGTAATTGATAGCACTAGTGTACTGCCGTATCAATGTGTGAATAAATGTGATATTAAAAGACAGTTTGTAACCTTTGTCAGCGAACGATTGATAGTGACCGTCCATTTACCTCTCATGCAATTTAGCAGAACTCACGACACGTCCTAGCAAAATTTGCTACCATATATTTTTAAAAACCACGTATCTTTAAAAAAGTGACTCATCGTTTATTGTCTAGGTAATCAAATTATGGCCAAAAATGCCCTACAAGCTCAACTTCTAAAAGCTGGCTTGGTTGATAGTAAAA
>NZ_JBPYDC010001233.1:0-659 GCF_051847575.1 Psychrobacter sp. 1U2 | reverse complement strand
CAACGTTTAGTCCAGTCACGGTAATAGTGCCAGTGATAACATGCGAGCGCTTAATAGTAATCGCAATCATGGCCAATAACGTTGTAACTACCACTGCAATGATTGGTGCATAAGGCATTAGCCCCATCAAATCATTCATCGTAATATCATTCATGACTTAACGTGCCTCCATTGCATCAAGTAACTGTGACGCATCTACTTGAGTGATTTCACTGTAGACATATGCATTATTAATCCACTGCATGGCTTGACTTGATGTATCCAGTATCGGCTGCGGGTAAAGGCCAAGCCATACCAATCCAGCCGCTAACATCAGTAGTAATGACAGCTCACGCTTGCCCAGGTCTTTTAATTTGCGTGTTGGCAAACCATGTGATTTGGTCTCGTGCAACGCCACCTCTTCAATATTATTAATCCCAAACAGTGCGCGGTAAATTAAGATTAAAGAATATAAACCAGCCAACACTAAGCTAAAGGTTGCTAGTACTACAAATACGGGGTACTGAGCAAATGCGCCAAATAAAATCATGAATTCACCGATAAAGTTACCTGTACCAGGAATACCTAGAAGTGCCGCGCAAAAGAACATCAATATTGGAGCATAATAACGGAACTGTCCCCACATACCGCCCATCAAAGTCAAATCACGAGTATGTAGA
>NZ_JBPYDC010001232.1:0-659 GCF_051847575.1 Psychrobacter sp. 1U2 | reverse complement strand
AAAGAAGTTCAGCAAGATACTATAGGACGATTCATATATCTACCAACTATATTATGCCAGCAACTCGAAGAGTACATAAAATTTATCAAAGGCAACGCTAGTCTTTTTAATAAATTAGGGAACGACATTGGACTAATCTATACGAATATTCTAGACGGCAATATTGGACTGGTATGCTACTTGAAGCTGGATGAAGCAACTAGCACAGTTACTAGACTAAAACTGGATAATGCTTTCCTTAAAAAACGTATATCAGCTTATATCTCTTTACCACTCAACTGGCCTCGTCACTATATACGCTCGCTACAAAACGAGCATATTGGAAAATATTCTTTTGACCCATCTCTGAACAAAGACAGTATCGGATATGATGTGGTCAGTGCTTGGATGGGACACTCTGACGAGCTTGGATATAGCTTTTACGATAGATTTAGTGGATTAAAACGAAGTGAGCTTAGGGCTTTTGCCCAAACTATAAATGAACTGACTAAAAATATTGGTTTTAAACTAATTAAGTTAGAGCACTAGATATGAGTAATAATAAATCAGGTGCTGAAACACGTAAAGAAAATCGAGATCAACGAGAAGAAAAACGTTTTTTGTTAGCTCGTAAACTAATAGATAAATATATTGATTTTATTAAAATTTTAGAATCAGAA
>NZ_JBPYDC010001231.1:0-660 GCF_051847575.1 Psychrobacter sp. 1U2 | reverse complement strand
CATGGTTAATTGGCGCGCCAGCGGTGCTCTGCGCGTTGGTAGTCAGCATTACATTGTTACCTCCGGTAAGGCTGGTATGGTGGCGGCTGGCAGCTTTTATACCCTTTTTCTTTTGGCAGTCACTAAAGGGCGGTGCGAAGGTGGCACAGCTAGCGTTTCAACCGAGTATGCCTTTATCTCCAAAGCTTGTTGAATACCACCTGCACCTGTCCTCAGGCCTAGCACGAGTAGCTATGATTAATATAATAAGCATCTTGCCTGGTACTTTAAGCACCAAAATAAACGGAGATACATTAACCATACATGTGCTGGACAGCCAAGGGGATTTTCTAGTCGCTCTACAAGATTTAGAACGGGGTTTGGCGCAAATATTTCCAAACTCTGTTGAACCTGCTTTGATGGAGGATGAATGATTATGCAAAGCATATACCTTGCACTAGCGTTGTTCTTGCTGCTCAATCTGAGTGCTGGTATGTGGCGTGTACTGCGCGGACCCACGGCTGCTGACCGTATGTTAGCGGTGCAGCTATTTGGTACTACCGCTGTCGCTGTTTTATTGCTGCTGGCCGAAGCATCAAGTAGTGCAGCCCTGCGTGATGTGGCGCTGGTGTTTGCGTTGTTGGCTGCAGTGACTGCAGTAGCCTTTGTACGCCGTGCTTG
>NZ_JBPYDC010001230.1:0-660 GCF_051847575.1 Psychrobacter sp. 1U2 | reverse complement strand
AGTAGTTATGAGTGATCCACGATGAAATCTGTGGCGGCGATCCTTACATTGCTCATGTTCGTAATCGCTATAAGATTAATGCCAATGGTTCAATAATGATTTACAGCGTTAAAGATGATAAATATCAACCGCTTTAATCCCCACCACCAATCCGCTCCGCCAATGCCTGCAACTTTGGCACTATCATCTCAGCATAGTCATCTGCTTCCCAGTTGGCACTTGGCACACTAGCATTGAGTGAATACGCATATTGCCCAGTGGCGACATCAAACACCCCAACCGCGACTGCTAATATGTCAGTAGAAAACTCTCCATCAGACACAGTATAACCGTACTGCTCATAATGCTCTGCTGCGCTGGCTAGAGTGCTTTGCGCATGGTTATAATCTTCGACAGACAAACTCTCTTGTAGATTGCTAATGATAACCGCCTGTCTTTCTTGTGAGCTTGCCGCATAAAAAGCCCGCCCGATGGCGGTGCGTGCGATAGGTACGGCTGAGCCAACTTGTAAATTGACCGATAGGCGAGCAGGGCTACGGCAGCAGGCAAGATAACGCATTTCGCCTGCAATCTCTGTGGCTAAGTTCACTGACACTTCGTTTTGTGTTGCAAACTGACGTAGCAAAGGTTCAGCAAATGCGACTACATCAGGACGACTCC
>NZ_JBPYDC010001229.1:0-660 GCF_051847575.1 Psychrobacter sp. 1U2 | reverse complement strand
AGCATGGCTTTATCAAATGCCTTGCGACGACTGCTATCATCTGCCTGACACCAAATACCACGCATTTGCGCCGGTGACTGCTCATATATCGGATAGCCGATGACTTTTACGGTTACGCCCTTTGCATTGAGCATCGGTAGTTGTTGATGCAATCTGCGGCAATAAGGACAGTTGACATCGTCGGCTACATATATAACGGCTCTCTCAGCGCTCGTTGCTGGATAGGTTATTAGTTGTTTGTCATCTAAGGTTTTAAACACCGACTGGTTTTTACGCTTTTCAAACTCTTCATCCAGTCCGGTAAACTGACCATTCTCAATGACGGATATTTCACCATCTGTAATATATTGCGCGTCATCGGATAATAAAAACGGCACGCCCTCTAAAGTCGCGCCCCAAAGCACGCCCGGTACCGCGGTATAAAAGAACGGTGTTTTAGCGCTCATGTTTTTGAGCTCATTCATATTAGCAAGTACCGCAGATTTGACCGCAGCGCTTACTGGCATACCTATTTGCGCACTATTGCTACGCGCTGGGGTTTTGGTCACGACACGCTTGCTTGGGTTCTTTTGTAGCTCGCCTTGGATAACGTATTTGCCATCAGCAGTAATATGTAATGGCGTTTGACCAGCAAGATCAACTTGATACATGTTAGGTAAA
>NZ_JBPYDC010001228.1:0-661 GCF_051847575.1 Psychrobacter sp. 1U2 | reverse complement strand
TATCACTTAGCGCTTTTAAATTTGTAAGCAGGATTTTGGGAACATATATAGACAGATTGGAAGTAATAAGGTCTAGGGTTTCTAAACGCTGTAACTCCAATAACGTAAATAAATCGATCACTACTGTAGATTGTTTTTCTAGTAAAGTTCCTAGATCATCGATGCTAATATCAACAGTATAGTGATCATCAATCGTTCTCAGAGTAAATCGAGAATCACTTAACCAACTATATGTAATTTCAGAAATATCTTTTCCAACGTAATCCGCTAGACACATTATTGTCATTGGGTTTTCTTGATATACTTTTAACTGTCGCTCTAATTGTTCATTAGAACGTGAGGTCTGATTGATATCCTTAATAAATTTTGCTATGCCTTCTTCTGTTTTAAAGTCTGCTGTGAAAGAAACCATATTAAAAGGGTTGTTGATATCTGATGTCATCTCTATATTTTTTCTATATATCGCTAAAGGTATAGATAAAATTTCTTCAATTTTAATATTTCGTCTTACACCAAAATTTCCTATGATTTCAAATTCTTCATCAACAGCTCGACCTAAAAACTGCTGACCTAGTTTATCGTTAGGTGAAATTATAATATCTAAGTTCTTGCCTGAAGACTTAGAATCGATATATTTCCCTTTAAGTTCGTTTTCTTCAAA
>NZ_JBPYDC010001227.1:0-661 GCF_051847575.1 Psychrobacter sp. 1U2 | reverse complement strand
AAACTGTGTGAAAACCCAAATAAGTCTTTGTCCAAAGCAAACCGTAATTCAATCAAGTCTGGGAGCAACAGTATGATGACAGTCGTAATGCTAGACATAATCAAACTTAGCATCAAACCGATAAATATTGAATGCTTACAGTGTTTGAAAAGTAAGGTAAATGGCTGAGCGGTATGACTATTCGTTTTTACTTTTTTAACTTCTAAAAAGAATGGTGACTCATCAATAAAACGCCATACTAATAAAGGTAAACAGCTCAAGATTGCTGCAATAAAGAAGGGTAAACGCCAGCCGTAACTGGTTAGCTCTTCAGGGGTCATAGAGCCGGTGAGCCATACAAAAAAAGCGTTAGAAAATAGCACCCCTATAAAAAAGCTTGCTGTCACATAGCTACAGCTAACCGATAGATACTGCCGCGGTACATGCTCTGCAACAAAAACCCAAGCCAATGGGACATAAAGGCCAAATGCCATTCCCTGTATCAGTCTAAGTAGGATAAATAGGATTGGAGCTAGCATGCCCCACTGTGCATACGTGGGCAAAAACGCTATAGTCAGTAAACTGCCTGCAATGATAGCCATGCTGATGAATAGAATTGGCCTGCGACCCTTGATGTCGCCATAACGTCCAAGAATAATGCCACCGAGGGGCCGTGCCAAAT
>NZ_JBPYDC010001226.1:0-661 GCF_051847575.1 Psychrobacter sp. 1U2 | reverse complement strand
ATCAGCGCTGCCCGGTTCATCTGTCTCGCATGTGACTCAAGTACCTAGTGCGATACCTGTGCGGCCAGGATTTAGTTACTTTACCATTGAGCCTGTAGGTGAGCTGTATGATGAGATGATAAAGTCTGAATCTATCTGTATCTATGTGCCAAACGGTTTTGATGATTTAAAAATAGAGCTAATGGCTATCGTACAGTAGTGGATTTTAGAAGCTACTATCGAGCAGCGTTATAAATCGCTACTTGTGTATACACGTTAATTGATAGCTGTCGTTAATTAATATCTCCAAAACCAGTATTTTCAAAAATTAAGCATTAGGAACGATCATGTCAGAGAATAATTCAATTGGTTCTGCGCCCTCATTGTTAGATTCAGGTGAGGTGGCATCAAAGGTCTCAGCAATCGGTCTTGATAAACGCATCAGCAGCCAATCGCTGGTTGATATCATGTATGACGGCTTTTATTTAGTGTTCTTACTACGCAACCACTACTTTAGTACCGAACCACATAAGTTTCGTCAAAAGATATACGACTTCCTAGATAAATTTGAGATAAATGCGCGCAAAAAAGGCTTTTTATCAGAAGATATTCATGAAGCCAAGTACGCTTACTGTGCGCTGATTGATGAGACCATCATGACCTCGCAGGAGCCAGAATTTCA
>NZ_JBPYDC010001225.1:0-661 GCF_051847575.1 Psychrobacter sp. 1U2 | reverse complement strand
CACGGTAAATTTATTGACCAAGTCTGTGATACTTTTTTTGCGACCGATGTAAGAGCCATTTTCATCACTGGTATAATGGTCTATCAAACGGCCAGTAAGTTTACTAACCACCCAACCCAGTCCTAGCGTCATGATAAAGAAAATAAATAAAGCCAAAAACTCCCAAACAGCAATGCCAAGGACTCGCAGCTTAAGCATTGATGGCAAATAGCTTTCGAACTTTGCAGGTTTGTACTGGTCATAAAGCTTGTCAATATGACTGACGGTTTGGGCAGAAAACACCCAAACAGGAGCGTTATCTTCGACTTTTACTCGTTCGACAAATATAGGTATTCGATGCTCACGATAATCAATATGACCAAGTTGAATGGCACGGCGCGAAACACCATGCAGGGGATCACTGCTACCAATAGAGGATTCAATCAAACCATCAGGACGATCTGGCAATTTATTAAAAACATAAAGATCCTTTCTATGTAGCAAAAAATCAAGACGTTTAGACAACTCCATACTACGGCTTGGTTGCACGCTTGGATCAAGCAAATTTAAATTAAGCGCATAAGCTGCCAAGTCAAAACGTTTTGTGACTGCAGCTGTTTGAAAAAACTCCAACGTCGCAAACGGTGTGGATAGGTTTGGCGGTGGTGACAACGGTGATAGA
>NZ_JBPYDC010001224.1:0-661 GCF_051847575.1 Psychrobacter sp. 1U2 | reverse complement strand
TGAAATCGATGATAATGTCGAGATTGATATTAATCCAGCGGATTTGCGTATTGATACTTATCGTTCATCGGGCGCGGGTGGTCAGCACGTGAACACCACGGATTCTGCGGTACGTATTACTCACGAGCCAAGTGGCGTAGTCGTGACTTGTCAAAATGAGCGTAGCCAACATGGTAACAAGGCCACTGCGATGAAAATGCTACGTGCTAAGCTTTATGAGCTTGAGATGCAAAAACGTATGGAGTCGCAACAAGCGGTTGAAGATAACAAATCTGATGTCGGTTGGGGCAGTCAAATTCGCTCATACGTGCTGGATGACTCACGTATCAAAGACTTGCGTACCGGTGTTGAAACCTTTAATACCGGTGCGGTACTAGATGGTGACCTCGATCAGTTTATCGAAGCGAGCCTAAAAGCTGGACTGTAGGGGTGTTTTTAAGAATAAATCCCTACTCTTAATTCTCTACTCTTTTTGACGTAGCCACCGCCTACAGCAATTCATAAGGTTGATAGTTGGGTAACAAAACAAAAATTACTTAAGGAAAAATTATGCTAAGCGTAAATAATTATTTTGATGATAAAGTCACTTCTATTGCCTTCCAAACGGCGACTAAGCCAGCTACTGTCGGTGTCATGAGCATTGGTGAGTACGAATTTGGCA
>NZ_JBPYDC010001223.1:0-661 GCF_051847575.1 Psychrobacter sp. 1U2 | reverse complement strand
CAATATCGATAACCGCGCCAGTCTCTTCTGTGAGCTGGCGAATCATCGCGCCGCCTTTACCGATGACATCACGAATCTTATCAGGATTGATTTCGATAACCGCGTAGTTCGGTGCATGAGCGTTGATTTCAGTACGGCTCTCTGGCAATACTTGGTTCATGGCATCCAAGATATGGATACGACCAGCATGAGCTTGCTTTAGCGCTTGCTCCATGATGTCAGGCGTGATGCCTTCGATTTTGATGTCCATCTGTAGCGCAGTGATACCGTCTTTAGAACCAGCGACCTTAAAGTCCATATCGCCTAAATGATCTTCATCACCTAAGATGTCTGACAATACAGCAAAGCGCTCGCCTTCTTTAACCAGACCCATTGCAATACCAGCGACTGGCGCTTTTAATGGTACACCAGCATCCATTAATGCCAAGCTTGCACCGCAAACAGACGCCATAGAAGAAGAACCATTTGATTCAGTGATTTCTGATACCACACGGATGACATACGGGAAGCGTTCGCTGTCCGGTAGCATCGCTTGTACACCACGGCGCGCTAGACGACCATGACCGATTTCGCGACGTTTAGGGATACCTTCACGGCCAGTCTCACCCACTGAGAAATGCGGGAAGTTATAGTGCAGCATGAAATGGTCACGGATAGTGCC
>NZ_JBPYDC010001222.1:0-661 GCF_051847575.1 Psychrobacter sp. 1U2 | reverse complement strand
CTGTCGGATTATTAGGATTACAAAGATAAAGTAAACTAATTCCATCAAACTCATCAGCAGCTTTTTGCAGATTCTGTAAGTCTAAATCATAATTTTCGGCCGTTAAAGGTATCTTGACTACCAAGGCGCCAATAGAATCTGCGTACATCTCAGCACAATCAAACGTTGGCACAGGAATTACCATTTGGAACTCTTTGCCCTCTTTAAATGCTTTGTGTTGCAGCATTTGAATGGTAGCTCGCATATTTTCAGTCGAGCCATTACCTAACGAGACTTGGTTTTCTGCCACATTATGCATAGTGGCAATTTTGTTAATGAGTGCAGCACGTGGATTGTCTGGATAACGAAAACCTGCACTTAGAGACTCTGTAACGGCCTGTTTGGCAGAATCTGACATGCCGAGCGAGTTTTCGTTCGCGTTTAACTCCAAAAATTTATTATTATGCATAGGAACGATACGCCTAAATATCAGTGGAAGATAAAATCAAATTTGATGATTGATATCATATTAAGTGGCATTTGGTATGATTACAAGTTTTCTAAACCCCAAACATTAGTTATTAGTTATATTTCACAGAAACCTTTCTACTTTCAAGCATTTAGCAGCCAATAAAAAAGGATAAATTGCAAAGATGCAACTTATCCTTTAACCGCTAAATAA
>NZ_JBPYDC010001221.1:0-662 GCF_051847575.1 Psychrobacter sp. 1U2 | reverse complement strand
CGCGTCTTTGAAGTCGCTCGTTCATTAGACTTACCAGTGAAGTTGCATTCCGAGCAGCTCTCAAACATAGGTGCTAGTGCTTTGGTAGCAGAATACCAAGGATTATCAAGCGACCATCTTGAGCACTTAGCAGAAGACGATATTAAAAAAATGGCCGCAAGCAACACGGTAGCGGTGCTATTGCCAGGTGCTTTTTATACCTTGCGTGATACCAAGTTGCCACCGATTGAAGCCTTGCGTAAACATCAGGTGCCGATGGCCATTTCAACCGATTGCAATCCTGGTACTTCCCCATTAACCTCGCTGTTATTGGCGATGAACATGGGCTGTACCCTATTTTATCTCACTACTGAAGAAGTGTTGGCAGGGGCGACCGTACATGCAGCGCAAGCGTTAGGTCTCGCCAAAAAAGGTAAAATAGAAGTAGGCTGTGATGCTGATTTGGCATTATGGGACATCGCCCGCCCCGCTGACCTTGCGTATCAAATAGGATTGAACCCTATTGCAGGTATCATGGTACAAGGCAAATGGCGCGAGACAGTATAGCGAATTCATATAGACACTTAGCATAACTAAAGAAAGCCCCAACCATTGAATGATTGGGGCTTTCTTATTGTCTATCGATAGAAGTTAACCAAAATTTAATACAGTAGATAAACTTT
>NZ_JBPYDC010001220.1:0-663 GCF_051847575.1 Psychrobacter sp. 1U2 | reverse complement strand
GAAAGCCGGCCAATATTTCAGCGACCGCTATAGGATGAGTAATATAAGGCTCACCTGATTTGCGCCGGTCTTTTATGTGCGCAACATCACCAAAGGCACAAGCATCTATAATGTCGCGACGCTCGGCTGCACATAAATACCCAACCGAACGCAGTAAGTTATACTGAGCTTCATCAACCAGATGGTGACTGAGTTTGGGTAAGGTTTGGCTCATAGAGTGGCGATCCTATTGTTCGTGACATGACTGGGAATTATTACTCAACCAGTTTTTATACATCTGATGGCTTAATGCTAATGCTAATGCTAATGCTAATTCTATATGGATATGAGTTGTACGGTTGTCGCCATGAAAATTATGCTTGTAAAGATAGCTCAGCTACAAAGTCTTTCTATTTTTATTACTGCGACGCCACCCTCTAATTAATCGTAAATTGCGTTAAATGTCAACTACTAAGCGCATAGACACTTTAAATATCTTAAAACTACAATCATTGATATAAGCTGTCCGTGAACATAAATGATTAACAATCGTTTAGAAAAATACAGCAGATATAAACGGCAAAAACCACAGCATGACACTGTGGTTTTTATTACTGCAATCTATGTTGTAGTGTTTTTATCTAAGCTGTCATATAGAATATATGGCGACCGCTCAAACAAAAA
>NZ_JBPYDC010001219.1:0-664 GCF_051847575.1 Psychrobacter sp. 1U2 | reverse complement strand
CCAATGCCATAAATCCTAGTACCAGCCATGCGTACGCCCAAACGCTCACGCTACCTTTACCCACAGCATTCTTCAAAGATATGATGCCAAGCGCACAACTGACAAACAATAAAATAGAGGGAAACAGTCGCAACCAGCGACCTTGACGCGGACGTACTTGTGCAAGCGGTACAGCAAGCATAGGAGCGATAATCATCAGCCAAGGTAGCGTAAAGCGGTAGCCAAGCTCACCTTGTGCTGCTCGTAGCGCATCAGCACTACCAACTTGTGCGCTACCTGTAGCGGCCTGCCATAAAGGTCCGATTTCTTGGGTTTCGATATTATTTTCAGTCACCACCTCTTTTGAGGATTCAGTTAACGTAATACGATAACGATCAAAGCCTACTTGATTGTACTTCAGGCTACCTGCGCCCACTTCATAACGTCGACCTTGGAATAGATCTAACTGCGTCACACCGCTACCAGCATTCTCTACTTGCTCAGCACGCTTAGCCAAGGTAATGGTGTCTTTATTAATAGAATGATCCGTATTGTCAGCTGACTTTTTGGATGGCTCAGATTGGATAAGTACCACATCTTGTAGCTGCGTTTTGTCATCGCTAAGACTGCCTACATACAAATGATAATTACCGCTACTAATAAACTCATTGGGACGAATTAAGTC
>NZ_JBPYDC010001218.1:0-664 GCF_051847575.1 Psychrobacter sp. 1U2 | reverse complement strand
ATTGAGTGCCTTAATCCTTATCTGTCAGGATCTAATCAACAGCAGAGTAAAAAATCGCGTTCATGGTTACTCATTGATTGCGGTGAAGGTACACAGCAGCAACTGCTCCATACCAAACTATCAATGCATCAGCTTACCGCTATTTGTATAACTCATGTGCATGGCGATCATTGCTATGGTTTGCCAGGATTGCTCGCTAGTGCTGCCATGTCAGGACGTACCGCGCCGCTGATTCTTATCGCACCCAAAGCCATTAGCAAACTATTAGATGCTGTAATACTAGCTACTGAGTTACATTTGCCATTTGCCATCGATTTTATGGCGATTGAAGATTTGCTATATCAGCCAAATAATGAAAATAAAGGTCAGGTAAGTATCAGCTTGGATAAGCAGCAACAGCTTGCGATAGATATTCATCCTCTATCACATCGCGTGCCATCCTATGGTTTTGGTATTACTCAGACTATCAGTCGTCGCACGCTCAATACCGATAAATTGCTAGCAGCTGGTATTCCAGCTAGTAAGGTGTGGGGGAGGTTGCAGCAAGGTGAAGATGTTATAACCGAGGACGGTAAGCAGTTACGTGCAGCAGATTACGTCGATAACGACGAGCAACGTACAAGGGTTGTAGTGGCTGGTGATAACGATACGCCAAGTCTTTTAG
>NZ_JBPYDC010001217.1:0-664 GCF_051847575.1 Psychrobacter sp. 1U2 | reverse complement strand
CGCGATCGTAGAGATTTATCCAGAGCTTAGTGACTATGCGCTGCCCGCTTTTGTCAATTTTGGCTCTTGGATTGGTGGCGACAGAGACGGCAACCCCTTTGTCACTTATGAAACCACGGTAATGGCAGTGTTGATGCATGCCAATACTGTGCTGCGCCATTATCAAGTATTGATCCGAAAGCTGCGCCGTGAGCTGATCCATAGCGATAGCATTGTTACCATCGCGCCCGAGATTTATGAGCGAATTAAAGACTATAGCGAGCTGGAGCAACAGGTCTTTTGTTACAACCCTGATGATTACAACCATGAGCCATACCGTAGATTGTTGTCGCTTATCCTCGCTAAAACAAAAGCCACTAACCAGCATATCCAAAGCCAAGGCACAGACGAGAATGCAGCACAAAATGCTTATCTGTCACCGACTGCGCTATTGGATGATTTACGTCTTATCCGTACAAGCGTCAACACACATGATAGTGCCCATGCCGAAGGGCTGCTACTAGATACCATCCGCTTGGTCAAAACCTGCGGCTTTCATCTGGCCGCGCTCGATATTCGCCAAGACTCAGGCTATCATGGCGAGGTCATTGCCGATATTTTTGCCAATGCCTCCAACTTGCCCGATTATAAAACGCTAAGCGAAGCAGAGCGCCAAGAGTGGCTA
>NZ_JBPYDC010001216.1:0-665 GCF_051847575.1 Psychrobacter sp. 1U2 | reverse complement strand
AGTTTTCGGTTACCTCCCAGATAAGATCAGACTCTTCTAAATCTACTGCTTCTAATAAGCGCAGACCGATAAGCTTTACATCACGGTTGTCTGCCATAGCGACAGACGCGCCTTTGGTCAAATCCTCTAAGCACTTAATATCACTATTGGCGGACGCTGCAATCACCATTTCATCTGATTTGCCGATGGGACGCGCAATGGCGCGATAGCCTTTTTCGCGAATCAAAGCAGCAGCGTCAAAGGGGTTGGCATAGATAATATGTATGTTACCAGCATTGACCATCTCTTCTTGCTCAGCATGAGAGGTGGGCGTATTGAGATGCAAGTGAATGTCAGCACGCTTTTGAATCAAGGTATTAAACATGTGCCAGCCTGCAAAATGATCAGGCGAAAAATCAGGAGCGATTAATAGGTTATAGGTTTTTTCGTTCATGGTTTAACCTTCCTCATTCTGTTTCATTTGAGCATATTGCGTGATCGCGGCTTCTATCTTGCGACGTGACGGCTGACGGCGTACAGAGGTATAACCGACGGTCTGTCCGCGGCGTATGTTAGGAACGACCGTTGCATACACCCAATAGTGGCTACCATCTTTGCACAGGTTTTTGACGTAGCCGTGCCATTTTTGTCCTGATTTTACCGTCTGCCATAAGTCTTGGTAGGCG
>NZ_JBPYDC010001215.1:0-665 GCF_051847575.1 Psychrobacter sp. 1U2 | reverse complement strand
GCTTCATCACTAGCAGCATGCCATCCATCCTTAATCAAGCAGTGTTGCTTAAGCAGGTCTGGGTTTGACAACTGTAGAGTAGATTGTGACCGTTGTGACATTTTGACGCTCCTTGTCGATTGGACTAATGGCATATTATAAAGGTAGATAAAACGGTTATTAGTAGCTTTAATAATGAAATCGTTTTGATACGACTCTACATAAATAATTATTGATAACTGTTATATTGTTCAATATACTGAACATAGATTCTATATATGAGACATCATTATAAGAATGATGGGATCCATTTTGCAACCTTTATTCTCATTTTCATGACTATTTAATGCTTTATTTTTATTGTTTTTAATTTTACTCACCTTTATAGGTCACTTATGAGCTCAACCGCTGTTCCTGCATTAGACAAAACTTTTCAGATTTTAGATTTGATTACGGCAAGTACCCAGCCCTTGACAGCCGCTCATATTGCCAAAGAATTAGATCTTCCTCGCAGCTCAACCCATAATATTTTACAAAGTCTGCTCACCAAACATGTAATCTATAAAGACGCTGAAAATCGTTTTCATTTAGGTTCTTATTTAATGTACTGGGCGGGCAAATATGAGCAGCAGCAAGGTGTGATCCAGCTATTTAAAGACTTAATCGTACAGTATCCTGCCCTACTA
>NZ_JBPYDC010001214.1:0-665 GCF_051847575.1 Psychrobacter sp. 1U2 | reverse complement strand
ATCATGGGTTCGCAGTCTGATTGGGCAACCATGAATTGTGCCGCACAGCTACTGGCCGACTTTGATATTGCTTTTGATTGCGAAGTTGTCTCTGCCCATCGTACGCCTGATAGACTATTTGATTATGCAAAAGGCGCCAAAGACAAAGGCTTACAAGTTATTATTGCTGGTGCAGGCGGGGCTGCGCATCTACCAGGTATGTGCGCCAGTCAGACGCCGCTTCCTGTATTCGGTGTACCAGTGAAATCATCGATGCTAAGCGGTTGGGATAGCTTACTCTCTATCGTACAAATGCCTAAAGGCGTGGCGGTTGGGACCTTAGCAATCGGTACTGCTGGCGCTTATAATGCAGCCTTACTTGCGATTCAAGTACTGGCTTTGCATGATAGTACCATCGCTGCCAAACTTGATTATTTACGACACACTCAAACTGAGACCATCTTAGCCAGTCCTACGCCTGGTATTATTAACCGTTAAACAATATTTGTATAACCATGATTCCTCATTTTCTTCATTGAGATGAGTTAAATTTAATGGTTCTCCACTTGATATTTAATTTCAGATAGGTTTTACTGAATACAAGGTGCATATGTTGCACCTTTTCCTATTTTAAACGATTAGTTTTATTCCATTTTTAATCCAAAGAGCCCCTCATGACCACAGCC
>NZ_JBPYDC010001213.1:0-666 GCF_051847575.1 Psychrobacter sp. 1U2 | reverse complement strand
AAGGTTAACGATAGCTATTGTTCCAATATAAAAAAGACAGCTTAGGCTGTCTTTTTTTATGGCTCAGATTTTATGTTTATAACTTAATAGGTCGTGCAGGCACATTTAAATTCAACTGCATTCGTGTTGATGGACCATTGTCTACTGACTGACTGTTTTGTACTTGCGCTTTGTTTTGCTGATTTAAGCGCTGTAACTGCTTGGTTAATTGACGCTCCCTTTGAGTCATAGACTCAACTGGCTGAATCCATGCATCTATATCCAAATAAGTGTCGTCTTTCTCTAAGACAAACTCGATGCCCAGTACAATAATATGGTGTAGCTCAACAAGTGGTAAACGCAGTGCAACATCTTGTGCAATTGCTTGTAGCCTTGGTTGGATAGCCGCTCTGCTCTGCGCGGTGTCTTTGCCTTTTCCATAAAATATCATCACATAATGACGGCCCAAACTTGTATAAGAGTGCTGATGAATAACATACCCATTCTCCCTCATAGTAAGTGCGCGCTCAGGATGTTTATATAGGGTACGTATAAGCTCATGACGTGAAAACAAGGACTCATCTAATAGCTGTCGTTTCCATATAGTCTGTGCGTCTACCACCTTTTTATTAGTTGTAATAGACGGCTCGCTAGCCAAGCTGATAATTTGACTGCTAAGCTGTGACC
>NZ_JBPYDC010001212.1:0-666 GCF_051847575.1 Psychrobacter sp. 1U2 | reverse complement strand
ATAAATTCATACAATTTGCAGTCTATAGACAACTAGGCAGATGACGTGCAGGATCTGTATCCCGCGCTGCCATCGCATCTTCGACGGTCATGCCCAGCGCCTTGGCCACGCCTTCGCCATAAGCAGGATCACACCAGTTACAGTTGCGAATGTGCCGATACTTAATAAAGTCTAGAGCATCACCCATTGCTCTTGCAGTATTGTCGAACAACATCTGTTTTTTCTCATCATTCATGAGGTTAAACAATGCGCGTGGTTGACTAAAGTAGTCGCTGTCGTCTTCACGAAAATCGTAATGCTTGGCATAACCATCAATCTTGAGTGGTGGTTCAGCATAGTCAGGCTGATCTTGCCACTGTCTAAAGCTGTTAGGCTCGTAGTGCGGTAGGCTACCATAGTTGTCATTGGCACGGCCTTGGCCATCTCGCTGGTTACTTGTCACAGGACAACGTGGTTTGTTCACTGGAATTTGCTTGTGATTGACGCCCAAACGATAGCGCTGAGCATCGGCGTAGCTAAATAAGCGAGCTTGTAGCATGCGATCTGGTGAAGCGCTGATACCTGGTACAAGATTATTAGGTGCAAAAGCCGCTTGCTCTACATCTGCAAAATAGTTGGCAGAGTTTTTATTTAATTCAAACTCACCCACTTCTATTAGTGGATAAT
>NZ_JBPYDC010001211.1:0-666 GCF_051847575.1 Psychrobacter sp. 1U2 | reverse complement strand
CGACGACTACACGATGCTGTTTACCACCACTTTTGATTACTGCGTACATTGTCTGACTCCGTTTAACCCGTGTGCCGTGGCTGATATCATACCAACGCTTCGACGACGAACACGACAGGGAAAAATTAAAGGCAAGATTTTACGGCTTTTTGCTCATAAAAGCAAGCCACCTATCTTGTTTTTGAAAGTTGGTGATATTTACTCAATGTCTTGGTACTGTGTATTTTGACAATGAGCTGACCAATTTATGTAAGCAAAAATTTTACAAAATAAACCGTATTAGCAATTATGCCAACGATTAGTTTAAGCTTAAGTACCACTATTATAACTTATACAATCAGTAACTTACAATGCATTATTAACACCCGCTTTACTTTAACTACCGATTTGATAATGTAGCTATGTTACTATAAGCATGCTGATAGTGTTATAAGAGACGGCTATCAAACGATTTTTTCTATCTTCTATTAATATGACTATTTACTATGACGACCACCTCTTTATCGAACACCTTAACCACCTCTTTATCTGCCCCAAGTTATGCCGATATTCAAAGTATCGTTGTTGATGACTTTGAGATCATGGATAAACAGGTGTTTGGCAGTCTTAATTCAAAAGTACAGCTTGTTATGAGCGTCTCCCAGCATGTGATCAATGCAGGTGGCA
>NZ_JBPYDC010001210.1:0-667 GCF_051847575.1 Psychrobacter sp. 1U2 | reverse complement strand
CGCCATGGAAAAGATTGGTATGCGAAATTAATATTTAATCCTAATTCGAGAATATCAGGGAATAACATGCCAACTAGTTCGCCTTGCGCAATCGAGTTGGTTGATACCAAGGCAAGCTCAGCATTAGAGTGAGCGATGTATTGCGAACCTTTCCAAAACCATGAGGAAACGTAATCCAGATACTTTAGTGTTTTTTTGCCAAAAACAATTTTCATGTCTTCAGCTTGTTCATCAGTTCTATTGGTTGTGCCCCCAAACGGCGGATTTCCAATAATATAAATCTCATCACTACCATTATTCGGACAGACGTCCTGCCAGTCGATACGCAAGCTATTGCCATAAACAATATGCCCACTGTCTTTAAGTGGCAGCATTGGCTGAGAGGCACCGAACTCTTGCTCGAATAGCACATTCATTTGGTGTTCAGCGAGCCAAAGTGACAAACGCGCTATTTGACTAGCAAAGTCGTCGTACTCGATACCGTATAAATTATCCAAGCTGACCACACTATCAAAGCCTAAACCTAACAGATTGTCTTTCGAGCCTAGTAAATCGCGTTGTGCCTTTAATACATCAATTTCTAGTTTGCGTAACTCTTTATAAGCAATGATCAAAAAGTTGCCTGATCCGCAAGCTGGGTCAAATACTTTGATTTGACTGATACGCT
>NZ_JBPYDC010001209.1:0-667 GCF_051847575.1 Psychrobacter sp. 1U2 | reverse complement strand
CGCTATGGATAAACCCGAAGCGCGACTTATCACCATAGGCGGACAGCTTATTACCATTGACCATGACCACCAAGCCGGTACCGCTGTCTTGGCTCAAAGCTTTGGTTTCATCAATCAGTCCGTCGATGTTTTGTTGCAGCTTTAGCGCCTCATCACTTTTGCCAAACAAGGCCCCCAAATCATGCAAGCGCTGTTTGCTGGACTCGTAAATATTGGTGGTATCGATCGTCATATCAAGTGTGGGCGCGATGCTTGAGAGCTCATTGTATTTTTCTGCCATACGTGAGCCGACCAAAATCGCTTGTGGCTGCATGGCGTTTAGGGCTTCAAGATCAGGCTCAAATACCGTACCCACCTCTTCTGGATCCGGCTGATTTTTGGAGTACAAGTTATCCAATTTTAGACCACTTGGGATACCTGTGACTGCGACATCAAGCGCCGCCAAGTCCTGCAATAGGGTCATGTCGTAGACCGCTATTGGTGAGGGATTGATCGGTAGGCTGACATCCCCTTTTACTGTATCAATATCGATAGCATTGACAGAAACGGCATCATTATTAGCGACGTTTGAAGCCGCATCCGCTGTTTTATTCTCAACCTTAGTGTCGTCTATTTCCGTCTCATTTGAGTCAGGTGACGAGCAGCCAGTTAAACCGATACTGACAAG
>NZ_JBPYDC010001208.1:0-668 GCF_051847575.1 Psychrobacter sp. 1U2 | reverse complement strand
GTTAGATATGGCAGCTCGCCTCGATGAAGGTAGTCTTTGTCCGGTTGCGCTGGTAGAAGAGACGTTTGCAAACATCCGCTCTTCCGATCCCGCTATTTTTACAGAGTTGTTTGAAGCGCGCGCATTGAAAGAAGCTCATGCTTCTAGGCAACGTCGCCGTGACGGTAAGCCACTAAGCCCGTGGGATGGTATACCTATCGCATGGAAAGACCTTTTTGATATAAAAGATCGAGTGACCACCGCAGGCTCTGTGATTCTTAAATCCAACGTGCCTGCCCCTTGTGATGCCAATATGGTGGCCAATGCCTCTCAAGCAGGCCTTGTGTCAATCGGCTGTCTTAATATGACCGAGTTTGCTTATTCCGGCCTTGGTCTTAATCCACATTTTGGTACACCTAAAAACCCTCATGGCTCAGGCCCTGCTCGCATTCCTGGCGGCTCGTCTTCAGGGTGCGGGGTAGCTGTCGCGCGCGGTCTGGTGCCATTGGCTATCGGCAGTGATACTGGTGGCTCGATACGCATTCCTGCTGGACTAAACGGCATAGTCGGCTATAAAGGCTCTAGCGTTGCGTTTCCAAATGGTGGTACGTTGCCGCTCTCACCGACGTTAGACACCTTTGGTCCGCTTGCAGCTGATCTAAAGAGCTGTATTGGTGCGGCACAAATTC
>NZ_JBPYDC010001207.1:0-668 GCF_051847575.1 Psychrobacter sp. 1U2 | reverse complement strand
GTAAAACGTGTTGCTGAGTTTTGGGCATCAATATCGCGTACAGGACAGTCGCTGTAATAAAGGTCAAGGTCGCATACCAATTGACCCAGCTGCCGCCCAGATTCATAAGCACGATTCCGACGATTGAGGCTGCTATCCAAGCGACCAATCCTGACTTATCAAATGCTGGCAAGCGCTGCGGATCAATGATGGGAACCGCGCCAAAGATGTCTTTTCGTTTAGGATAAAGAATATGGGTGAGGGCAATCGCCACCCAAGCCACCACAAATACACCTTGATAGGCAAGCGCTTGTAACAGATAAGCAAATACATCGAGTAGCATCAGAACGAAAATAAAAGTACCAATTAATAAAGCGCCAACAAATTTTGGAATTTGAATATTGATGGTATCTTTGAGGAATGCTTGCAGATTGGTTGTCGCCAATAAGTAGTTGGCAGTATTAATACGAGTTTGTGTAACGACGACAAAGATAAGACCGAACACACCCATCAATTTTACCAGTCCTAAAGTGATGGACACCTCGGATAATGCGCCTTCTAAGGGGATAGTGCTCACTAAATAAATCCCCGCCAGTCCGCTCAAGAAAAAAGCGACTAGATAGAAGGGGATGCCGAAATTAAACCAAGATAAGAATTTGCTGTCTTCTTGCTTGCCATAACGCGCATAA
>NZ_JBPYDC010001206.1:0-668 GCF_051847575.1 Psychrobacter sp. 1U2 | reverse complement strand
CCACGTTCTTCAAAGCCGCCACCTGCGCCTGTATTACTACCTCTTTCAAACCCGCTGTTATTACTGCCGCCTTGGTAGCCGTTAGTACCTTGAGTCTGCATACCACTACTCGATGATGCAGTAGTACTAGCGCCTCGTGGATTACGTGCTGGAACTACAGTTGAGATGGCATGCTTATAAACCATTTGACTAACTGTATTCTTTAATAAAACGACATATTGGTCAAATGATTCAATTTGGCCTTGTAATTTAATACCATTTACCAAAAAAATAGACACTGGAATACGATCTTTACGTAATGAGTTTAGGAACGGATCTTGTAATGTTTGTCCTTTTGACATAAAAACTCTCCCGAATATTATATAATTATATTATAAGTGCTTGTTTAATTATAATCGTTAGAAAAAGATACAGTAGTAAGTTTTACTAATAAAACGTATCTAAATGAGCACCAATTTTTCTTTGTTAATTCTACTTTGTTTAACTACTATATTATTGTAAATAAATGATTATTTGCTTTTATAACAATAGTAACAATCATAGTTGGCAAAGCATACTGTAACTGTTAGATTAACAAATTATAACAGCTGTCTCAGCCAAATTTTGAAACTTATTGTGATTGGTTCTTATAATCTGCGAATATTTATAACTTGTTTTTACTATTATTA
>NZ_JBPYDC010001205.1:0-668 GCF_051847575.1 Psychrobacter sp. 1U2 | reverse complement strand
CTATTGGTAAAATCGAAGCATTGACGGCTGAAGTTGAAGTTGGTAAAACTTACGAAGGTACGGTCGCTCGTATCGTTGACTTCGGCGCGTTCGTTAACGTCTTGCCAAACACAGATGGTCTCGTGCATATCTCACAAATTGCAGAAGAGCGTGTAGAGAATGTATCAGATTATCTAAAAGAAGGTCAGACGGTTAGTGTCTTGGTTCAAGACGTTGATAACCGTGGTCGCATTAAGTTGACTATGAAAGGTATTGAGCAAGGTACAGCAACAACTGCTGAATAAGTAGCTTAATTTGATATAAAAAACCGCTCTGAACTGTTAGTAATAGCAGTCAGGGCGGTTTTTTGTTTTTGGATAATTGGAAAGTTTTTTTAAACTGTAATGTTGGTTATCATAATTTTACTGAGCCAGTAGACTATTCCCTAGAGAGGACTTGGATTTTAGGCTATAGGCTAATGGTGTCAAAGGTTCGAGTTATTCAAATAGCTACAATGTACTTCATAGTGTTTTTCCATCAGTTACATAGAATGTGAAATACTCTACACAGATGATAATGCAGTATAATTTAGTTCATGCCTTTTAACTTATTTACTGTCGGTACCAGTATTTAAATTAAGGATATCAATTTTCTCTCAGGTCATCTGAACTTAATTGCGGATCTTTGAT
>NZ_JBPYDC010001204.1:0-668 GCF_051847575.1 Psychrobacter sp. 1U2 | reverse complement strand
GAGGAACTGGTTGTCTTTGATAAAGGCGTACCTGACTAACTGTTTCTCGCGAAGTACGCCGTCGCCTTTTTTAGTATTTCGCGTTCCTCTTCAGCCACTTTGAGCTGCCGCTTGAGCTGCTTTATTTCTTGAAGAGCACTCATAAGATCAGGATCGTATTGCTCTGTGCCGACAAGCTTGCCTTGATTGGCTTTGTTATGCCAATTTGATAGCGTTTGCATGGCAATGCCAAGCTGCTTTGCAGTGGCTGAGATATTGCCATTATTGTCTGATATCTTCTTGACGGCCTCGGCTTTAAATTCGTCACTGTAGGTTCTTACTTTCTTGGTCATGATAAACTCCTGTTAATACGCTTAGTTTACCAAGTTTATCTCTACGGTTTTTTCAGCATAGCTCAATCGCGAGTAGCTCGGCAGATTTGGAAACGCCCGTTTCATCATGCCAAGCATGTGATGGTAGTAAAACGCCTTAAACTGTCGATACCGCAGTTGATGAAACAGTACCAAGATGGTCATAATCTCTGCTACACTTATCTGGCATGCTCTTAACCTTTGGTGTCCCGTTGCGATTAAATGAGCGTCAAACTCAGGTTTGAATTGCTGATAAAAGTCGTCAATATGGCAGTAGAGTTCGGTTAGGTTGTCCATGTAAGAAGTCCTTTTTGCTTA
>NZ_JBPYDC010001203.1:0-669 GCF_051847575.1 Psychrobacter sp. 1U2 | reverse complement strand
AAAGAACCAAACATCGTACCTAAGATAATGATAGAGGTAACAGCGATTAACGGAATAACCATGGTGACCATGGCAAGGTTTAAATATGACTGTTTATGGGTCAAGCCGCAAATAGCAAATAACGTGATGACAGCGCCACTATGGGGCAGAGTGTCAAGACCGCCCGCTGCCATAACTGCCACACGGTGCATAAGCTCTGGATCAATTCCAGCTTCTACCGCCATTCTTAAATAGTCGTCACCGAGCGTCGACAGTGCAATACTTAAACCACCAGATGATGAGCCTGTAATACCAGCAAGCGTGGTCATCGCCACGGCTTCTGAGATAAGCGGGTTATTAGGGCTTAGATTTAAGATATTGTCACGAATGATAAGAAAACCTGCCAATGATGCAATCACCGCACCGTAGCCAACTTCTGATGCCGTATTAAAAATCGGTAACATCGAATCGTAAGTACCACGGTTGATGGTCTTTTGTAGGTTATTCCAATGACCAATACGCAATACGATCAAAACTATACAGGCTACAACTAACGAGATAATAATTGACCAAAGTCCAAGTGATCCATCGATATTTAAGTCTGGGAACTGGGCTTGCAAGCCGCTAAAGTCTAATGACGGAAAAACAGCATAAGTAAGTAACGCGTTTAGAGCGATGACCAATACCAGC
>NZ_JBPYDC010001202.1:0-669 GCF_051847575.1 Psychrobacter sp. 1U2 | reverse complement strand
CAATCCATGCACTCATCGCACCCGCTTCATTGATACCTTCTTCTAACATATGACCATCGATGGCTTCTTTATAGCCCATCAAGGCTTCACTATCTTCTGGCGTGTACTTTTGTCCAACGGCAGAGTAAATGCCCAATTGACGGAACATACCCTCTAAACCAAAGGTACGCGCTTCATCAGGTACGATTGGCACTACACGGTCTTGAATGTCTTTATTCTTTAACATTGCTGATAATAGACGTACAAATACCATGGTAGTCGATTGCTCTTTACCTTTACTGCCTTGTAGCACACGATCAAAAATCGATAACTCAGGAATATTAAGCGGGATGTGACCACTACGGCGATTTGGCAAATGACCACCCAACGCTTCACGGCGACCTTTGAGATACTTCATCTCCGCTGAACCTTCTTCAGGGCGATAAAATGGTAGGGTCTCTAGTTGCTCATCGGTAAATGGCAAATCAAAACGATCACGGAAATACACCAACGCTTCTTGATCAAGCTTCTTAACTTGATGTGATTTATTGACCGCTTGGGTGGTGGATAAACCATAACCTTTGACTGTCTTAACCAATACAACGGTTGGCTGACCTTTGGTTTTCATGGCTTCACTAAATGCAGCATACACTTTCATAGGATCGTGACCACCACGGTTCAAACGTGAAA
>NZ_JBPYDC010001201.1:0-669 GCF_051847575.1 Psychrobacter sp. 1U2 | reverse complement strand
ACTTTGAGTTTCAGGTTTTTTTATAGTATCAGTCATATTATTCGCCATTGTTGAAGGCTTATCGGCAAGCTTGCTCATTTACTTGTCCTTAAGAGTTTAATTGTTGTCTAGTCTAGGAAGCAAATACAGCCATAACATGAGCAGTTATGACTAACACGGTAGCTTATTCGCATTACTATTATCTATGTCATGATAAACAATAAGCTGAATAAATCGAGTAATTGTAACAAATTATACATCATGTTAGTTTACACACGTAAACTAAATATAGCAAAGTGATTTACTGCTATTATCATCATTACTTAGGCACTCAAACTGTCTAATGCACCGCGCAGCTCATCCATTTTTGTCATGATTTTTTGCTGTGCATTTGCGACTGCAGCGGCATCATTGGCATCGATATCGGCAAAGTTCTGTACCAATGCACTACCGACGATGACGCCATCTGCATGAGTACCGATCGCTTTTGCAGACGCACCATCACGGATACCAAAACCGACGCATACTGGCAAATCGGTCTCTGCTTTAATCGCTTGAACTTGAGTCGCTACATCGTCAGTATCTAGTGTGGCTGAGCCCGTCACGCCTTTTAGTGATACATAATAAATATAGCCGCCACAATGAGTCAAGACTTGCTCACGGCGCTCAGGCAAAGTGGTTGGCGATAGC
>NZ_JBPYDC010001200.1:0-670 GCF_051847575.1 Psychrobacter sp. 1U2 | reverse complement strand
ATTCAAAGCAGCAGCCAAGCCCATTCAAGTGACTCATCGTTCCATCTATTATGATTTAGTGCCCGATACCCGCGCGCTCTTTCAGCATGAAATTTATGAGGTCAATAAAGTTATAGAATCCAAACAAAATGATAATCGTTTAGTACAGCGTGAGTATCATCCATTTTATGCGCTGAATCATTATGAGCAGCAAGATGACGGTCGTTATTATCATATTAAGCGTGATAAGGATATGGCTGAATTTAAGCAGGGTTTTGAATATCAGATCATGTTTGTAGAAAAGAGCCGCGAAGATTTATCAGGTGCGGTCAGTATGAGTGCTTCTTTGCTATGCACCAATAGAGACTTGCCTGCCCAAGTGGTGTTCGGTCAAAGTCGTGGTGATCTGTTTAGTGAAGGGATGACTGGCTTTAGTAGTCTGTCATTGTTGAAGCAACCAACCAGAACCGCACGTTTTGAATACACCGGTGAAGAGCGCTGGCGACTGATATCACTCATTAGTTTAAATTTTTTATCACTTGCCGCCCAAGACGCTGAGCTGATGAAAGAGTATCTATCACTGTACGACATTACGCAATCAGCCTCAAATAAACTTTTGGTCGAAGGCATTGTCTCTGTTGCGACCAGTATTAAAGCTCGGCGTATTCAACGTTTGCCACAACCAGGATTT
>NZ_JBPYDC010001199.1:0-670 GCF_051847575.1 Psychrobacter sp. 1U2 | reverse complement strand
TCTATAATCTCAGCCCAACCACCATACAAAACTGGAAGAGACGTGTTCATAGCAAAACAATCAGGCAAACCAAACCCTATCAAATACCAGATGACGTGCTACTTAATGATGTCAAAGAACGTCCTGATGATTACCAGTATGAGCGAGCACATCGTTTAAATTGTAGTAAAACAGGCATTTATCATGCCCTAAAGCGCCTAGGCATCAGTCAAAAAAAAGACCTTAGAGCATCCAAAAGCTTGCCCAATAAAAAGAGCGGCGTATCAGGGAAAGCTTGATAGCTTTACGCAGCAAGGCTATCCCATTGTCTATATGGATGAAAGCGGCTTTGAGCACGAGACCATCCGCTCTCATGGCTATGCGCCGATCGGTAAGCCTTGTATCGATAGCTACAACTGGCAAGGTAAAAAGCGAACCAACGTTATTGGTGCTCTGTATGAAAAGATGCTGTTTGCGCTTGATTACTTTGAGACAAACATCAACAGCATCGTCTTCTATCACTGGTGCAAACACAAGCTAATCCCAAGTCTTAAAACTAAATGCGTGATTGTGATGGATAACGCCAGATTTCATAAGAGCAAACGCATTCAAAAGCTACTAAACAGGCACGGGCATCGTATTCTTTGGTTGCCGCCGTACAGCCCATACCTAAACCCTATCGAAAAGAAAT
>NZ_JBPYDC010001198.1:0-670 GCF_051847575.1 Psychrobacter sp. 1U2 | reverse complement strand
AAATAGTTCACAGTCAATCGTTTACCAGCAGCTTTCTATGAGCAATTGTCTATGGACTATTTTTATAGATAAACTACTGACTAACCAGTGTCACCGTCTTAGTCGCATTTGCAGACGGCTGATTTAGCACCACCTTGCTGGCTAAAATATCCCCTTGGGAGTTAATTTTATAACATTCTGCTGCTGCGTCTTCAGTGCTAGTAGTCAGCAATAGGTTTTCTGAAGTAGTGATACACAGCCATGCTGTATTGTTGGTCTCTTGCGTCAGTGACCAGTCTTGCTCATACTTACCTGTTTTTTTACGCATACTGCTGTCGGCATAGACGGTTTCAGTGATAAATTTGCTTGAGTCGCCGACTGTCACCATCTTTGGAATAGTGGTGGTCTGATTGGATAGGGAGTATTTGCCCGTACTATCTGTAAAGCCATGAAATACTAACGGGTTTAGGGTAAAGTAGTTGATGGCGACTGACTGAGCAGTAATCCGATCATTCACTTTATTGATCGTATTTATTTCGGCACCTTGCACCGCTTTATTATTGAATTGAACGCGGCCTTTAGGCGTGACTTCTATGTCCGCCGATACGCTTTGGTTGTCTACCATTCCAACCAATCTTGCACTACGTTGTTTGGTGTAGATATTGAGCATGGCCGTCTCAACGGGGTATTG
>NZ_JBPYDC010001197.1:0-671 GCF_051847575.1 Psychrobacter sp. 1U2 | reverse complement strand
CTGAGAATAGCACGTAACCGGAGATAATAGCGCCAATGATCAACGAGATCGGTGTGGCTTCTACGCGGCCACCTACTTGTATCTCTCCCATCAAGGCGGCGATACCCGCGCCAATAATGACCCCAGCTTTTAAGGAATTAGGGATAAAACCTACTATACGATTACTCAGTCCAGTGATACCAAAGAAGATAAATATCAAAAATACTTCTAATTGCAGCACAAACATTGCTTGTACCGCTTGCGGTCCTGGCTCAAAAGCTTGCAAATATAAAATGACAATGGGAATAGCTGGGGTAATCCAGCCGGGCACAAGCGGCACGCCAAGTAAGGAAGGCAGTAGATACATGAGGCCAGCAATCACACAAAATGCTAGTGCTGCATCGTACGGCATGCCTAGATACTGTTCCAGCAGTGGGATCATGGCAAGGCTAACCATAAACATGAATAATCCCTGAAGCATTTCAGGGATCTCCCAGCGGTAGTGTATAAAGGGCAGGCGTATTTTGAAGGGGCCAGCAGGCCAATAAGGCTGTTCTTCACCGTGCTTGCGAACGATAGCCATCGTCTTAAATCCTTTTAAGTGAGTTTTTTATGGAGCTAGCTTTAATTTAAATTGGTTAGAATTTTTTATTGAAATAAGGAAGAATCTCTTTGAAGAATATTGGCCAATT
>NZ_JBPYDC010001196.1:0-672 GCF_051847575.1 Psychrobacter sp. 1U2 | reverse complement strand
AAGCAAGCTCTAAAGGATAAAGCCAAAGGTAAAAATAAAGGCCAACAGGTATTTGTGATCGACTTTGATGGCGATATCAAAGCGTCTGCTGTCAAGCATTTGCGTGAGGAGATTAGTACGCTGATAAGTACGGCTAACGAAGGCGATGAGGTCGTTGTACGTCTTGAATCTCCTGGCGGCTTGGTGCATGGGTATGGGCTTGCCGCAGCGCAGCTAGCACGGCTAAAAGATGCGGGTCTTAAGTTGACTGTATGTGTGGATAAAGTTGCCGCCAGTGGTGGTTATATGATGGCCTGTGTCGCTGACAATATAGTAGCAGCACCGTTCGCTGTGATCGGCTCAATCGGTGTGGTGTCACAACTGCCAAACTTTCATAAATGGCTCAAAAACCACGATGTTGATTATGAGATGTTTACCGCTGGTGATTACAAACGTACCGTAACAGTCTTTGGTGAAAACGATGCTAAAGACCGTGCCAAATACCAAGCAGAGCTTGAGCAAACGCATGAGCTGTTTAAGCATTTTGTCAATCGTTACCGTTCAGTACTAGATTTAGATAAAGTGGCGACTGGTGAGCATTGGTATGGCGAAGACGCGCTACATCTCAATCTGGTTGACAAGCTGCAAACCTCAGATAGCTATCTTTTAGAGCTGATGGCTAATAATGAAGTC
>NZ_JBPYDC010001195.1:0-672 GCF_051847575.1 Psychrobacter sp. 1U2 | reverse complement strand
ATAAGCAATTTGCATCGCCTCTTTGGCTGCAGCAATAGTTTGCGGCTCTGACAGCGGCGGCGTAGCAAAATGAATCACAGGCTCAGCAACACCATAGAACAATAAGGCGATACCGTATCCTGCCGAAAACAGCATAGAGATCCATTCAATAAAATTATATTGCGCCGTGCCATGGTCAGGTCCTAGCTTGATGCCGCCATAAGGCGAAAACGCCAGAATCACGATAAACATCAAGAACAGCGCTGTGGCCAGCATATAAAACCAACCAAACGTCTCGGTAGTAAAGCCCAGCACTTGTGCAAACAAACCACTTGCCAGTTGTGGATTGACCGAAGCACCGATCACCAACAATACCATGACCACAGCAGTCGGTATAAATACCGGCATCAAAATAGTCGAACGAGATAGCTTACTCATAAAGGGTTCTCAAAAATCATAAATTTGAATGGGTATATGATACGCTTATATAACATCTGTTTTTTTAAAGTATTTATATGTCTTTAGTATGCATAAATAACGCTTGTCAACAATTCATTCATCCCTAAGCCTAGTAAGCGATAGTTTAGAATAGCGTTAACCATAGCGCTTTTAAACTATAATGAAAAGGGTGTTTTCTATAGAAAAAAGGCAGCCATCTAGCTGCCTTTAGTGACAATCAAATGATTCGATACT
>NZ_JBPYDC010001194.1:0-673 GCF_051847575.1 Psychrobacter sp. 1U2 | reverse complement strand
AAGCTTGCGCTACCACTGCACCCTGAATACCGGACGCTACCGATGGTCTGGTATGTGCCGCCATTATCACCGATTCAAAACGCGGCTGAAGCGGGCAAAGTCGGTATGGATGGTCTGATTCCAGATGTCGATAGCTTGCGTATTCCGCTGCGTTATTTGGCCAATATACTCACCGCAGGCGATGAAGAACCGGTACGTTTAGCGCTCAAACGCTTGCTTGCCATGCGTAGCTACAAGCGTATGCAATTGGTTGAGAAGCAAGAGGTACAAAGCATTTTGGACGAAGTTGGTTTGACCAAGCACCAAGTGGAAGAGATGTATCGTTACCTGGCGATTGCCAATTATGAAGATCGTTTTGTCATTCCAACCGCGCACCGCGAAGAGGCATTGAGCGATGCTTTCGCGGAACGTAATGGCTGCGGCTTTAGCTTTGGTGAAGGTTGTTCAGGACAATCTGATAACAGTATGTTCGGTCAACGCAAAACCAATCGTCGTGATTTTATCGATACCGTACAAAAGTGGGAGTCATAAGATGCAAACTACTCAAACTCACAATGACAGCACAGTGCATGAGTCTATTGAGCCGGCCGTAATCGGCTCATCAGACCTAAAGATACTCAAAGTCTTAAGCTTGCTTATCGACTATCCAAGCAACGAGCTATTCTTAGGCGAT
>NZ_JBPYDC010001193.1:0-673 GCF_051847575.1 Psychrobacter sp. 1U2 | reverse complement strand
ATAAAAGAGACAACAACAAAAACTGTATCTTCTCAAGCTGAGACATTGTCAGACAATGCAGACAGCGATCTAGCAGACCCAGTAGATACGATGAATAACAACGTGCCTTTATCTGATAAAAAGGCTGTGCCAATTGAGACGCAAGCATCTGATTCTGAAACTATTTTAAACGCCTCATTGCCAGAGACCGATAGTTTAGCCAAAGAAGAAGTTGATCGTTTAGAAGATGAGCATCAACGCTTAATAGACCAAGAAAAATTGGCGGCTGAACAAGTACAAATGAATAAAAAATTAACCGACATGAAAGCTGAGCAAATTAAACTGCTTGAACAGCAAGTCGCACAGCTAGAAGCTGCACAAACGGCTGAATAATAAAAAAAACTATTAAAATTATAAGTGGCTAACCGTACGTCAATATATACTGCTTATCATTAGACAATAGCTTGAGTACATACTACTTATCAAATCATTTGCTTATGGGGTATTCGTTATGACCACTTTGCGTTTGACCCATGACCCAATTTTAAATAGCAGCGCGCAGGTACTTATTTTACCAGTTAATAGTACGGGGATATTCTTAGATCCTATACTCATGCCGTTAATACGTTATAAAGGCCTGCGCACAATGGCCTTATTGACACGGCCACTCCTTTCTAACTCTCCAAAGAATAAC
>NZ_JBPYDC010001192.1:0-674 GCF_051847575.1 Psychrobacter sp. 1U2 | reverse complement strand
ATCGCCGCTATCAACATGGCCTGGCTAGTACGTTTTTGCTCATCGCCATGTCAGCGCATGCGGCGCCATCAGTGAGCAATACTGATTCCGTAGCAACGTCGTCTGCCACCAATCAAAACACTTCTGTCCAGTCAACATCAGACCAAACATTGTCAGCTAGCAATACTTTAGCCGCACAAATTCAGCCTTCAGATAAAGCCTTATCTGAGGCCAATCAAGCGCTACTTAGTCGCAATGCGCAACTGCAAAGACAAGTAAATGATTTGCAGACACAAGTAAACGTTTTGGTTTATGAGAGCAAAGGTCAATTGTTTTTATACGGTGCGTTTACTGTTTTGATGAGCTTGCTTGTCGGTATTTTTATCTCATGGCTGGTGTTTGTCCGCCGTGAGCGCTGGTAGCTCTTTGTTATTGCCTTCTCTAATGTGATCGCCTATGTCTAACGCCTCTTCAAAAAATAGTAGCGCTGCCACGATACCTATGCAGCACCCTACCACACCGAATATCCACGCATCAGCTATCACACCTGCCAAGATCAACTGGCAGATGGACGATACGGGTAATAAAGTGCCGGTATCAGGTGAGTTTGATGATGTGTATTTTTCGCATGCCGATGGCCTTGCAGAGTCGCGTTATGTGTTTTTGGCACACAATCAGTTGGTTGAGCGACTGAC
>NZ_JBPYDC010001191.1:0-674 GCF_051847575.1 Psychrobacter sp. 1U2 | reverse complement strand
CTAACACGATAATCTCTGCCAATCGTCCTGCCAAAGCAGTGATTGAGCTATTACTGTCTGCTGGCGCGTCTGCAATACGCCATGTTACGCATTCGCCTTGCTGGGCTGCTTGCCAAATATCACCAAACTTCTCTTTTATTTGATTATCAAAGTTATTGTTTTGTTCGAACCAATACTGCTCGTTATCTTTATCGAACCAAAAATCTAAGACCGCACGTGCATCAGCGTCAAGATATTCTAAATTAATATGTTCTAGATCAAGTTGCGATAAATTAGCTGAGCTGGTAGAGGTGGAATAATCAGTTGATAGTGACATAAGATATTCTAATTGTGATGGATTTAGTCTACTATAACGCAAATCTTTATATCTGTCATGATGCCGACAGCCGCTATTAGGTAACCTCTTATGCATTCTAACAATCCCATAAAAACCAGCCATTCGTTAACACCGTCAACGCCTTATTATTTGCTCGATGAAGCGGCAATCGTTACCAATATGCAGATTATTGCACGGCTATGTGAGTTATCAGGGGCAAAGGCATTGCTTGCGCTAAAGTGTTTTGCCACGTGGGGCGTGTTCGATGTGATGACTCCCTTTTTGCATGGCACAACCTCGTCTTCGCTCAATGAAGTACGGTTAGGCTATGAGACTTTTGGTGATAACGCGCCTGATA
>NZ_JBPYDC010001190.1:0-675 GCF_051847575.1 Psychrobacter sp. 1U2 | reverse complement strand
CTAGACTTAGTTGAATTAGTGCCCGATGCCAAGCCGCCAGTATGCAAAATCATGGATTATAAGCATTTCCTCTATGATCAAAAGCAAAAAGCGAAAGAGGCTAAAAAGAACCAAAAGCAAACTCAGCTTAAAGAGATGAAGCTGCGTCCGAGTACTGAAGAAGCTGATTATCAGGTAAAACTGAAAAAAATCGTCAGCTTTTTAGAAGATCAAGACAAGGTTAAAGTGAGCATTCGTTTCCGTGGACGTGAAATGGCGCACCAAGATATTGGTCGTAAACAACTTGAGCGCATTATCGAAGATACGGCTGAGATCTCTAACGTCGAGCAGTATCCAAAGATGGAAGGCCGACAAATGGGTATGTTGCTTGGCCCTACTAAGAAAAAATAACTGAACCGTAAACGCATAAGTTTGCCATATTTACTTATCTTTGTTTTTGACCATCAATATGCTGCGGGATATTGATGGTTTTTTACTATTACACATTGTAATTTTACTATACTAACCACCATATAGTTTTACAAAGTCTATCTTCATGGCTTCCTGATTATACGATAATCTTAAAATCTACTTTGTATTTCCTATTAATGATCATTTAATAACCATAAGTCAATTAATAGATCTTTAGCAATTATGCTACTTGCTTGAACTAGCAGACTAAACGTTACCTAACAT
>NZ_JBPYDC010001189.1:0-675 GCF_051847575.1 Psychrobacter sp. 1U2 | reverse complement strand
GCTTGGATGCCCAAACAGTCTATCAAAAAGCCAAAGACGCTAGTGCAGCGTGTAAAGCCTAGTTTATATAATCATAATAGACTAACCTTATACAAGAAGTTTGCATGATTTTAATTTATCTACAAGGATGTGATGAAGATGTTTTTTAAAATTAAAAGGGGCGCCATACCTTTATCTTTGCTAATGGCATTAGGCATGTCAGGCTGCTCTAATCAATCTGAGGAAGGTGTCAATACCGATTCAGGCGCAGCAGATGTTACGACGCAGGAAATTACGACGCTAAGGTTCTCACACTTTTGGCCATCTACAGCAGCTTTGCATACTGATGTGTTTGAGCCGTGGGCCAAAAAGATTGAAACAGATTCAGAGGGGAGGCTAGAGGTTGAGATTTATCCTTCAGCCACTCTAAGTAAACCTGATATCACTTATGATTCGACTGCTAAGGGTACTGTGGATATAGGGGCGCAAGTTCAGGGCTATATCAGTGGCCGTTTTCCGTTAACTGAGATTACCCAGCTACCCGGCCTTTCAAGCTCAGGTGCTCAATTAAGCTGCATGCTACAAACCTTGTATAACAATGATGTGATAGCAGATGAGTATGAGGATACCCATCTGCTATTTATGATGGCGTCAGGACCTGGCGTTTTTCATACGATTGATAAACCTATTCGTGAA
>NZ_JBPYDC010001188.1:0-676 GCF_051847575.1 Psychrobacter sp. 1U2 | reverse complement strand
TGCATTTTTATGGTTATAAATATTATTTACTAAAACCAATAGGAACGTAACCCTATCTGTTTCTTGTCTTAGACTGAGCCACTATTGCTGTCACCCCATCACTCATTAGACAGCAGCGTTACCCTTAGTATCGCGGTCTTTAATGCTTTGTTGCCATGCTGCTGACCGTCTAGTTCGATCAGCGACTTGTCCAACCAATTGACCACAGGCTGCATCAATATCATCACCGCGCGTTTGACGAATGGTGCAAACAAAACCTGCTTCGCTCAAAATATTACTAAACGCATGAATGCGATTATTACTTGATTTATCATAAGGGGCATGCGGGAATGGATTGAACGGTATCAGGTTTATTTTACTTGGCAAACCATCAAGTAACGCAACCAACTGCTCAGCGTGCTCATTGCTGTCATTGACGCCATCTAACATGACATATTCAATCGTGACATGTTTTTTGTGGCGCGGATTGACGTCATAGACGTAATTTTTTGCCGCAGCGATCAGCTCGTTTAATGGATATTTTTTATTAATTGGTACCAGCTCATTACGCAATTCATTGTTGGGTGCATGCAGTGAAATGGCTAAAGCCACATCAATATCCTTCGCTAACTGATACATCTTTGGCACCACACCTGACGTCGATAAAGTGACTCGGCGTTTGGATAAACCATAAGCA
>NZ_JBPYDC010001187.1:0-676 GCF_051847575.1 Psychrobacter sp. 1U2 | reverse complement strand
AAAAAGGTTGCAACGAGAATTAGGTATTACTTTCGTTTTCGTCACTCACGACCAAGAAGAAGCGCTATCTATGTCAGACCGTATCGCGGTGATGAAAGATGGTAGGTTTCAACAAATTGGCACCCCTATTGAGATTTATGAAACCCCTGCCAACTTGTTTACTGCCAAATTCATTGGTGAGACCAACCTATTTAAAGCAGAGGTCAAAGGCGTCTATCCCAAACAGCCAGATCGAGATGGTCGCGTGACCAATGGTCGTATCGAAGTCGAGGTTTGTGAAGCACAGGCGCAAGATGGGCCAACGACATTACGTAATTTGCGCCGCCCTGATTTTGCCAATGATGTACAGATGGGCGATATCGTCAACCTACTGCTTCGTCCTGAAGATTTACGCATTTATGATCCCAATGATAAAGAACATGGCGGCTTACTCGGTCGCGTCATTGAGAGTAACTATAAAGGCAGTACCTTAGACTCGATTATCGAGCTGGCCAATGGTCATATCATCAAAGCCTCTGAGTTTTTTGATGAAGACGATCCTAGCTTTGATTATAAGCTCAATGAAGCGGTCAAGGTGGCGTGGGTCGATGGCTGGGAGTGGGTATTGCCCGAAGACCATTTAACAGAACCACAAGCACCTGAGCAAAGCGCGGCTATACAAAAAACAGCCATACAA
>NZ_JBPYDC010001186.1:0-676 GCF_051847575.1 Psychrobacter sp. 1U2 | reverse complement strand
AGCAATAGAGCAGTGGGTATTGCCAGCAATGCTGTAGGTCGTTCCAATATCGCATCAGGTAATGCAAGTAGTGCGGTGGGTTACAAGAATGACGCGGATGGTGAATATAGCAGTGCGCTAGGCTCTTTTAATAAAGCAACGGGCATTAGTAGTAGTGCGGTGGGTTATAGAAATATTGCCTCAAGTAGTTTTAGTAGCGTATTTGGAAGTAACAGCCGCGCTACAGCAGCACGTGCCACGGCCATTGGCCATAATTCTCTTGCGGATGAGGTAGATACCATTTCAGTGGGCCGCGCAGGTAGTGAGAAACGTATCACCAACGTTGCTGGTCCACAAAACGATTATGATGCTGCCAATAAACGTTACGTCGATGATCAAATACTAGTGATACAAAGAAACTTTTTAGTTACCCCCCAGTCAGCTATGATTCAGCCTGCATCTATTGGACCTGCACCTATTGAGAATGAAATCAGTAGGTTTACGTTTGCAGAGTTTGCAACTGCCGACAATGCAAGTATGAGGTCGGTAGAGGCAAATGCTATAGATAATAATGCTACAAGCGCCAATAACGCAGTCTGGCAAGGTGAAGGTGAGCAATCTATTGCCATTGGTGATGGTTCAGAAGCAAGCGGTGTGCAATCCATTAGTATCGGTACCGGTAATCAGGTCACAGGAG
>NZ_JBPYDC010001185.1:0-676 GCF_051847575.1 Psychrobacter sp. 1U2 | reverse complement strand
TTACGCAGTCGTGCATGGTTTAGATACTGAGCAAATCATTAAAGGCGTTTGTTTAGACCCAAGGGTGGGAAACTTTTATAACAATCCATCCTTTGGTTACGGTGGTTATTGCCTACCTAAAGATACCCAGCAGCTATTGGCTAATTATGAAAATGTACCGCAGAATTTAATACAGGCAGTGGTTTCATCAAACAATACTCGTAAAGAATTCATCGCTAATGATATAGTGTCGAGTAATCCAAAGGTCGTTGGTACTTATCGTTTAATAATGAAAGCGGGCTCTGATAATTTCCGTGCGTCAGCGATTCAAGGTATTATCAAACACTTAAAACGACTAGGTACGACTGTTATTGTTTATGAACCCAAGTCTGATGAAGCTAGTTTCTTAGGCTGTGAGATTGTAAATGACTTAGATACGTTTAAGAGCAAATCAGATATTATCGTAGCCAATCGACTCTCAGAAGAGTTAGAAGACAGCTTGGATAAAATATATACTCGAGATCTATCAGGTTCAGACTATTAATTAGGCCTTTATTTGAAATACTTTACCTACGTTAGGCACAAGCAGTTTACTCATGCTCTAGCAGCGTTAAAGCCTAGGATGCGCTATATTAGTGCTAAGCGACGTTGGTATGCAGCGCGCTTAGGCTTATATCGTACTGTTTCAAAACATTCC
>NZ_JBPYDC010001184.1:0-676 GCF_051847575.1 Psychrobacter sp. 1U2 | reverse complement strand
AAAAGAACCAATTAGCAAAAGAAGAAGAGCTGATCGATGCTCATATTTGGAATGATAATCAGCGTATGTTTTTGCAAGAAGAATGGCAAAAAGATGCAGTGTGGGTTGAGACGATTGATGAATTAAATGTACGCTTGCATCCAGACGCTTAGAGTAAAACAACAGATGAATTAAAAAAGCCCACAACCTTACAGCTTGTGGGCTTTTTATCTGCAAACAAGTTGCGCTCTTTAACTTATTTGTTGATGCTCTCGCCATTCAAGTAATTCTTTAACATCTTGATGAATACCTGCTTTAAGGTCTTCTAAACTCTCGTAGCGCCGTTCACCATGCAAAAAATGCAAAAAGCGTACTTGTAAGGTTAGATCGTACAAATCGCCTTCAAACTCTGGAAAATGCACTTCCAAGCGCCAGTTATGTGCTTTATTAATAGAAGGTCTGATACCGATATTTGCAGTACCAAACAAGCTATGCGGACGTAGGCCTACCACACCTGTTTTCTTACCCGTAGCCAGTTTTGCCAAGCCATGGGGTATTATTCTGCCTTTATCATCAAGACTGACCACATCAACAGCAAAAATACCATGAAGTGCAGGCTTTAAACGATCCAGATTTATATTAGCGGTGGGAAAGTCCATCGTTCGACCGATTTTATCTCCGCTGACAACCGATCCTG
>NZ_JBPYDC010001183.1:0-677 GCF_051847575.1 Psychrobacter sp. 1U2 | reverse complement strand
CACTTCATACCTTGGAGTAATTATCCTGGTTGGAGTTGCGTTCCCAATAATGATGAAAGTGTTTGGTATTAAAGTTATCCAGTTCTACAAGAATATTAAAGAAGCTGCTTTTACATCATTTGTTACCAGTAGTAGTATTGGTACTTTACCAGTTACTATTAAATGTGCAGAAAAGGCTGGTATTGGTGAACGAGTTGCAAAACTCACATTGCCTATCGGCGCAACAGTAAATATGAATGGTACAGCAATACGGTTTGGCGTTGCAGTTATCTTTGCCGCAGAAATTATGGGGATGACTTTATCAACGCCAGAGTTGGCTACTATCGTTATAATAGGTACTATGGCAGCTATTGGTACTGCTGGCGTGCCAGGAGCTGGATTAATTGGTATGTCTATTGTCTTTACACAAGCAGGCTTGCCGATTGAAATCGTTGCACTTACAGCAGGTATTAATATCTTAGTAGATATGATTTTCACTTTTGGCAACGTTGTTGGAGATTTAGTTGGTGCCAAAATAGTTGATCAAACTGAGAAGTGGAAAGGAGATACTATTGAGGAAAGCCAAGTAATTGTCACTTCAGAAGCTGTAATGTAAGGAGCTAATTATAATTTATTAGATTCTGATAAGTGAAATCAAGATGGGTTGATTGGCGTTACATATAATTATCAGTGAAATA
>NZ_JBPYDC010001182.1:0-677 GCF_051847575.1 Psychrobacter sp. 1U2 | reverse complement strand
TATTATTCCAAAATAGACAAAGGTGCCCTATGTCCTCCACCACTACGCCAAACGCCAATTTTATCAATCAAGTTACCGAACTTGCTGATTGTGTTGGCCAAACGCCACTCGTAAAATTACATCGTTTGCCTGTAGAAGAAAGTATTACCAATGGAGCGACGTTGCTGGCAAAGCTCGAAGGTAATAATCCTGCAGGCTCTGTAAAAGATCGCCCTGCTTTTAATATGATTTATCAAGCAGAACAGCGCGGAGATATTCAGCCTGGTGACACCTTGATTGAAGCAACTAGCGGCAATACGGGCATTGCCTTAGCCATGGTTGCCGCGATGCGTGGCTATCCGATGACTTTGTTAATGCCAACAAACTCAACTCAAGAGCGTAAAGACGCCATGAAAGCTTATGGCGCAACCTTAATCGAAGTCGATGAAGGGATGGAGGCTGCACGTGATTTGGCATTACAGATGCAAGCTGATGGTCAGGGGGTTGTGCTTGATCAATTTAATAATATTGATAATAAGCAAGCACATTATTTGACGACAGGCCCTGAACTGTGGGCGCAGACCGAAGGCAAAATTACCCACTTTATCAGCTCAATGGGCACTACAGGTACCATTACAGGCGTATCGCAATACCTTAAAGAACAAAACCCAGCGATTAAAGTTGTCGGCCTGCAACCT
>NZ_JBPYDC010001181.1:0-677 GCF_051847575.1 Psychrobacter sp. 1U2 | reverse complement strand
CTGTTATCTGCTCACCAGAAAAATATAGCAAGCTTGATACTCTCGTAGATAAGAGCAAGCTTGCAGGCTGGATTGACTATACTAAAGAAGATGCATTCCCTAATTTGCAAGCCGATGTGCTACTGGACTTAGTCGGTGATGATGCTGGCGTACGCGCGCTTGATGTGCTTAAATCTGGCGGACGCGTCAATGTATTACCTACTATTTGGGTCGATAAACTTAAAGAGGCGGGTAGCCAGGACAACCTAAATGTGGCAGGTTTTAAGGCTCAGCGTAGTGGAGAGGTTATGGGTCAGGTCTTACAGAAAGTAGGAGATGGAAAGTTGAAGTTACAAATTCAGCAGACTTATCCGCTATCTGAAGTCGTTGCCGCGCACAGTGAGCTACAAAAAGGCGATACCTTTGGTAAAATTGTCTTAAAAGTTTCTGATGACGAAGAGACAAGTACTAACGAAACAGCTACTACTGATAATAAAACAATCGCTGATGAAAAAGCGAGTCAAGGTAGTGCTACTAATACCAGTACTACCGATAATAAAGCCTACGAAGATCAAGTTCGTCAAGAAATAGAAGCTTGGAGGAATCCTGATAAAAGCTTACTAGATAAAGCCTTTGCTACCTTAAGTATGCCTATCGATAAAGCTGGGGAGACGCTTATGGCGGCACCGCAATTCGGT
>NZ_JBPYDC010001180.1:0-677 GCF_051847575.1 Psychrobacter sp. 1U2 | reverse complement strand
CCTGTGTATATTTTATTTAGTTGGTCAATTCGCATTTCATCAAAATTTTCATTACTCTTTTCACTTTCGTTTATCAAATTACTTAGCGCACAAATAAAGTCAGAATCTAATTTTCCATCTAAAACATAGTCAATTAAACCTTTAGCTTTATCATACTCTTCTAAAGCAATCAAACTCTCAATCCATAGAAGCTTTAATTTTTTACTTCTATATAAGGATATATCATATTTTTTTATCTTATTAATACATTCTATTGCTTTACCCCATTGATTATTAACGAGATGCCATCTAGTTAAAGTAAAAGCCACTCTAGCTTTATCTTTATTCTTAACGTTATCCTTTCCAAAACAGTTATACAAACCAAGTAAAGCATAAGTGGAGAAACCTGACCATAGCTTTTTCTCTATATCTCTTGAAGGGAGGTTGACATTTTCGATTTTATCAACTAAGTCTAGTTTCAGTTCTTTGAAAACATAATTATGCTTTTTAATTATTTTTTTTGAAGATTTCGAAGATTTTTCCAGTGCTCCAACCATCATCTCTTTGGCTTTTTTGTATTCACCTATTTCAAAATATGCAATTGCTATGTTCTCATAATAGTAGCTAAAATTTGGGTTTTCTTTTATACATTTCTCATATAAATCAATTGCTTTATTAAAATTTTTGGATCTTAGAAA
>NZ_JBPYDC010001179.1:0-677 GCF_051847575.1 Psychrobacter sp. 1U2 | reverse complement strand
AAAAGCTATATCATGACTCATGTGCAGGCTGTCATATGCATGAAGGCGAGGGTGCTCAAGGTGCAGGTTATTACCCACCATTAGCCAATAACAGCAAAATGCAGTCGAAATACTACATTATTGATATATTGATTAATGGCTTTCGCGGTATGCCGTCATTTCATATGATGATGGACGATGAGCAAATGGCCGCTGTCACTCAATATGTCGTCAATGATTTGAACGGTTTTAAACAGACGGTCACTGCCGAAGATGTGGCGCAGCTAAGGCATGCCAATCCACCAGGTTATGATCCAAGCGAATAAGTGCATCACAACCAATCTTAGGCAATAGCTACTAATCGTAATGTATAAAAAAGCGCCCGATAATATGATCGAGCGCTTTTTTATTTGTATTAAGTAAGAAATAAGCCGGTATTAAAGCGATAAGTTTATAGAGTTAAAGACTTATTTAGGACTTGATGACCATACTGGGGAGCGGATAACGCCTTGACCAGACTTACCAAATGACTTACCTCCATTTAGGGATTTAATGGTTAAGACCCCTTTACCGCCTTGGGTTGAGGCATAGACCACACGCTTGCCATTAGGAGAGAAGCTTGGCGCCTCGTCGATACCTGTGCTACCAAGGTTGGCAGTCACTGCACCGTTGCTATTCATAATTGCAGCTGAGCGTCC
>NZ_JBPYDC010001178.1:0-677 GCF_051847575.1 Psychrobacter sp. 1U2 | reverse complement strand
ATTCTAATAGTGTTTGTTTGCGCATTTGTTATTTTTTGACTTGAGATAATTATAGCAATGATTTACTTACCATCTGTTATTCATATAGGTATGCTTTGTGAATTTATGCTACTTAAACTTACCCTAATATATCGATGACCACCTCTAACTACCTGATTTTAAATAGGTATTTCAAAATGTTTCAGAATAAACTTTGTTACGCTTATCTTTCTCTTATTCTACTGGTAGTTTGCTCTGTTACTTTTGATATAAAAGTATGGTTAGTCAATAATGGATAATTTTATCGTTTGATATAGTGACGTATTGAAATAGACTCACAAAAACCAAGCAGTAGTTTACAATAAGGTACCTGCATCAGAGCGAAAAGCTTTATATAGTCTGTGCTAAGTAATGCTTTGTGTCATATAATCCATAATAAATAACAGATAAAAATTTGAGCAATAAAACATTTGATAAGTCACTTTTAGAGAACAACTTAGGGAACAATATGTACGATAACGGCTTGATGATTGGACACTTTGAACCGCTACACTTAGGGCAAATGCGTAGTATTTTAGACGCTGCAGGACAAGCAAAATCGTTACACATCATCATTACCGCTCACCCGTCACCGCATCCAGACTTCACTATTACGCTACAAGATAAAGCCCGCTGGCTCCAGATGGCTTGTGCAGATC
>NZ_JBPYDC010001177.1:0-678 GCF_051847575.1 Psychrobacter sp. 1U2 | reverse complement strand
CCTAGCATAGCGCTGTAAGCGTAATGACTTAACAGTAAAGTTTCTGTGATAAGCCACCACTATATCTTATATAACATTTTTTTACCTAACAGACTTTACGGTACAATTGGCGCCGCATTTAACCCTAACGTTTCATCAAATGCAAACATCACATTCATATTTTGCACTGCTTGTCCTGCTGCCCCTTTTACAAGATTGTCTTGTACTACCAGCACGGTTAACTCACCGCGTTCATTATCTTGATGTATCGCGATACGCAAACGGTTGCTAGCACGCACACTACGTGTATCAGGGTAGACACCATGAGGCAACACATCAATGAATGCTTCACCTGCATAGCTGTCTTCAAACTCCTGCTGCCAGTCGATACCAGTGCCTGCTTCTGTAAGTGCTATATGAATAGAGCTGAACATGCCGCGAATCATAGGTACTAAATGCGGTAAAAAACGTACCTGTTGTGAAAATTGACTGTCTAATAACTGCTCAATACCTTGTTCAATCTCAGGTAAATGACGATGGCCTCCAATACCGTAAGCCTTAAAGTTATCTGTCGTTTCAGCATAATTAAGCGCAAGGCTTGCTTGACGGCCTGCACCAGATACGCCAGACTTGGCATCAATAACGATACGCGACTCAATCAAACGTATTGCTTGTTTGTTCTGCTTATCAATAATTGGC
>NZ_JBPYDC010001176.1:0-679 GCF_051847575.1 Psychrobacter sp. 1U2 | reverse complement strand
ATAACGGCTTCTCTTGTTATAAAATATCAATAAAATCAGTTAACAGTTATCTATAATGGCGCTATTTTATCAGTTATCTGTAACGACGTGTTAAACATTCACACATACCTACTACTGATCATACTTATCTATCAAAACTGTGTTTTATATTGAGGCAAGATGATAACAATATAACGCCCTTGACTAAAGAAAACAGAACACGTTTTTAAGCTGTTTCGGCTACTGTATGTTCGCTAAAATACTGCAGTAGCTCTTGGATAGCAGTGACCCGCTGCTGCGGTGTCTCAAGTTTATCGGCGTCATTATAACGAATACCTGAAGCGCCGTTCATACGATAACGTTGACCATCAGATTGAATCAATTTAATGATTGCCAGCGCGTCAACTGGTGTATCAGGCGCAAATTCTAAGGTCACACTATGACTATTGGCATCAATTTTGTTAATTTTTAATGGCTCTGTCTGTAAGCGCAGGTCATGAATGGCAAATAGCTGCTTGGTTTGATCTGGCAGCACGCCAAAACGGTCGATCATTTCAGTACGTATGTCGATCAAGGTTTCTTTACTATCCGCGTTACTAATCCGTTTATAAAATAATAGGCGCTGGTGTACATCATGCAGATACTCTTCTGGTATCAGTGCTGAGCTGTGTAAGTTTATTTCACTGGTTAACGATAACGG
>NZ_JBPYDC010001175.1:0-679 GCF_051847575.1 Psychrobacter sp. 1U2 | reverse complement strand
CATGGTAACAATGATTTAGAAGTATCACGTCGTATCTTAGAGCGTTCGTTAACCAGTGCCGCTTAAAAACTTTAAACCAATAAATAAAATAAGGATTATTAAAATGAGCTTTGATAAACAGCAAAACCAAGAAACAAACCGTCAAATTAAATTGGCCAGTCGCCCTCACGGCGAACCAAAAGCTGAAAACTTTGACATGACAACCAGCGATATCCCAACGCCAAATGACAATGAGATGTTGCTACGTACTGTCTATTTATCATTAGACCCGTACATGCGCGGACGTATGAGTGATGCCAAAAGCTATGCTGACCCATTAGAGGTTGGTGATGTCATTATGGGTGCAACCGTTGCTCAAGTCGTTGAATCTAACCTTGATAAATTTGCCGTCGGTGATTTGGTTGTTGCAAACGCAGGCTGGCAGGATTACAGCGTCAGTGATGGCGAGGGTGTGCTGAAACTAGACAAGGATATGCCAAACCCCTCTTATGGTTTAGGCGTACTCGGTATGCCAGGCTTTACTGGTTACATGGGTTTGACAGATATTGGTAAACCACAAAAAGGTGAGACGCTGGTCGTTGCTGCTGCAACTGGCCCCGTTGGTGCAACGGTTGGTCAAGTGGGTAATCAATATGGTACCCGTACCGTTGGTATCGCAGGCGGTAAAGAAAAATGCGAC
>NZ_JBPYDC010001174.1:0-679 GCF_051847575.1 Psychrobacter sp. 1U2 | reverse complement strand
AAAATGGCATCCTTTTTTAGTATTGATACTATCGGCATTTTTGGTAGCGCTATTTTACCAAGTACCTCTTGATACCGTTGCTAAGACTATCTCTGATGGCTTTGGTGGCATCTTAGGTTACATTGGTCTAGTGATTGTATTTGGTACTATTATCGGGTTAATCCTTGAAAAGACGGGCGCAGCAATTGTAATGGCCGAAACGGTTATTGACTTTTTAGGGCCACGTTTTCCTACGCTGACCATGTCTATTGTCGGCGCCGTCGTCTCGATTCCTGTATTTTGTGATTCAGGATTTATCATTCTAAACTCGTTAAAAGAATCTTTAGCGGAGCGCTTAAAAGTATCAAGCGTAGCCATGAGTATTGCTTTAGCAACTGGCCTATACGCCACCCATACCTTTGTGCCGCCGACCCCAGGACCCATTGCTGCAGCTGGGAACTTAGGATTAGAGTCAAATTTAGGTTTGGTCATTATGGTTGGTGTTGTCGTTACGGCCGTCGCCGTATTGGCGGGCTGGTTGTGGTCAAACCGTTTCCTTAATGTCGAGCCAGACAATATAGATGCCGAAAACGCCCCTGCAGCGACATTGCCTGATAATCTTAAAACACGCGATGATTATGGCAGTATGCCATCAGCCACGATGGCGTTTTTACCGATTATCGTGCCTATCGTTTTAATA
>NZ_JBPYDC010001173.1:0-679 GCF_051847575.1 Psychrobacter sp. 1U2 | reverse complement strand
CTGATCCTGCTGAGTTAAATCCTTAGTAACTTTATTTAACGGATAACTCTTTCAGAGTCATTGTTCATGGCAAGTTGTTAAATTTATAAAGGCAAACTGGTAAAATTTTTCAATATTTTCAAAAAGAAGCTTAACATCAAGTGTTAGGCTTCTTTTTGTGCTGCATATGATTACAGATCTTAATGAGCTAACAATTTAGGTGTTAATTAGTTTGTTATGACAAAGAGGTGTTATGACAAGACATACAATAAGTCAGCATTTATATTGACTCACTATCTCTAGTTATATTGTATTATGGACTGATGACAATAATAAGAGGAGAGTTGAGAACTCGGAGGCTAAGTACATATCGCGAAGACTAAGTCCTTTATACCTTTGGCAGACCTCTCATATTGATTGGTTATCAATATATTTAGAATATAAGTACTGAAATTACTATGATACAACGGAAGTTAGCAGACAATTTAAATTGGACATTACTCCACGTATTAATTGCTATATGTGAAGAGGGGAGTATTAGTGCGGCGGCTGATCGTCTAAATATTACTCAATCTGCAGTTAGCCAAAATCTCAAAAAGCTTGAAGAACAACTCGAAAACCAACTTGTTATTCGTAATACTAAGCCGCTAGAGCTTACACCGATCGGTCGCTATTGTCTTCAAGTCGCTCAAACGATATT
>NZ_JBPYDC010001172.1:0-679 GCF_051847575.1 Psychrobacter sp. 1U2 | reverse complement strand
TGGCACCTTGCAATCGCGCTTCGAACTCATTGCTGCGGTTGCCACCATAAACGATATGAGTATGACAGTCGATGAGTCCAGGCGTTACCCAGTTGCCATCAACATCTTTGATTTGATCGTTTTTATAATGGGTAAGGTGCGGTTTTATTTGCTCATGCGTACCAACCCATGCAATTTTGCCGTCTTTGATACCGATAGCGGCACTTTCTAATTGACCATAAGAGGTGCTTTTTTCTTGGTTTTCGCTATAAATATCAAACCCGTATTGCTCTGAAAAGGTGGCGAGATTGGCATTGATAATGATGTAGTCAAATGATATTAGGGCGGAGTCGTTTATAGGCGTTTGGTCTGTAGAATTTATTGTATTAGTCATGATGTGCTCCTACTTATTAGTATAGATTTAGTGCAGCCATCCATAGTCCGTTCACTTTAAAATAGACATTGTGTCGTTGGTAAAAACGCTTCTTGCTGTGGTGCTGCTGACAGAGGATGTGCAAAATTTACTTCAGTAGCCTTGTATGGTTGGTTTATTTTAAAAATGTTATAGCGTGACTGGTACAAACTTTACTCGCTTGTTGTGCGCAAGCGAGACAAAGGCTTCGCAAAATTCATCCCAGTCACTTGTATAAATATTCATAACACTTTTATTCTGTATCGATTTATTTATACTAAAAGTAAA
>NZ_JBPYDC010001171.1:0-680 GCF_051847575.1 Psychrobacter sp. 1U2 | reverse complement strand
AACGTACTCTAGAGAACAACAACCCTTTTAAAAAGGACATTTATATGCAATATCAGACGCTTCCACAAATCGATGAACAAGTCTCTAAAATCTGTCTAGGTACGATGACTTGGGGCCAACAGAACACCGAAACTGAAGCACACGCGCAAATGGACATGGCGCTCAGCGAAGGGGTAAACTTTTGGGATACAGCTGAGATGTACCCTTCACCGCCAGACAAAGACAAGCAAGGTGATACAGAGCGTTACGTAGGCACATGGTTTAACCAGACCAAACAGCGTGACAAGGTCATACTTGCCAGCAAAATGTCACCAATGAGCTTTTTGCGTGACGGTCAAACGCGTTTTAACGCTGAGCAAATCAGTAGCGCGATTGATAGTAATCTTGAGCGTCTACAAACAGATTATATCGACATCTACCAGTTGCACTGGCCTGAACGCCAATCCAACTACTTTGGACAGCGCGGTTATACTGAAGATATGGCAGCGCAGCCACTAGAAGACCTCACGCCGTTTTTGGAAACCATCAGTGCTTTAAATGATGAAATTAAAAAAGGTCGTATTCGTGCTTATGGGCTATCGAATGATACTGCTTGGGGTCTGATGCGCTATTTATGGGAAGCGGATAAAAATGGACTAAAAGCGCCGATTACGGTACAAAACCCTTACAGCCTACTTAAC
>NZ_JBPYDC010001170.1:0-680 GCF_051847575.1 Psychrobacter sp. 1U2 | reverse complement strand
CTCCACTTTACAATTTTAGTAATGAGCGAGCTGTTATTAGCCAATGCTCAAAAAGGTATCGTCACAAATCCTCAAAGATATAATGTGTAACTGGCTACCGAGATTAGTCAGAAACAAGTGTGGCGAAGTTCTATTACCGTAAGATGAAAAAAACCATGACTTACATAACTGATACTAACCGCGTAACCACTATGTAAACTTAGGTCTTTAACGCTCTAGTGTGTAACATCCGTTACCAAACTCATACTTCGCCTATAAGCATAACAACTCTGACATAATTTGCAACATCTTTTTTACGGCTTAATCACAGAATGTTGCTCAAATATTTATAGCACAAAATTCGAGAATTATTTAGTAATCAGAAATGAATATTCATAAAAAAACCACCAGCCTTTGAAAAGACTAGTGGTCGTGCTTATAACCATGATTAGCAAAGCTACTTATTGACAGCTTAATAACCTTCAAAAACCTTTCAAAACACCCTAAAAAATATTTTTAATTTTTATAAAAATAGTGAGTATTTTGATAAAGAATGTTCCGTTATAGAGTAAATAATGACCAATTTTGCTACTTTTTGCTATTTAATGAGGTTATACGTTGGCTTTTAGGTCCAAACGAGCTTGATGCAATAATGGCTCAGTATAGCCACTTGGCTGCTCGCGTCCTTTAAATACAAGATC
>NZ_JBPYDC010001169.1:0-680 GCF_051847575.1 Psychrobacter sp. 1U2 | reverse complement strand
TGAAGGTTATGGAAATCATACGTTGAATGAGAAAGAGCCTCATTCTGGTATGAATATCCCTAACTTTTGGGTGGCTCTGCTACCAATTGTCATTGTTATCGTAGGAAACTATGTTTTTTCAAAGGTGGTAATACCTTTATGGAATAATAGTTATTTAGCCGATGAGAAGTTTGGAGGAATAACACTAAGCTCAGTTATTGGAATTTGGGCTATTATTTTGTCGTTATTTTTAGCCTGCCTTTTTGTTATTGTCTTAAATTTTAAAAGAATAGACAGTGTGGCAGATAGTTTAAATAAAGGTGCGACGGGTTCTTTACTACCAATCTTCAATACCGCTTCAGAGGTAGGTTATGGCTCTGTGATTGCTACTCTTGCAGGCTTCGCTGTCATCAAGCAATACCTTATGGGGATTGCACCTGGAAACCCTCTTATATCAGAAGCAATTATGGTTAACGTTTTAGCGGGTATTACAGGTTCTGCTTCTGGCGGTTTGGGCATCGCTCTAGAAATTATGGGCGCAAACTATATGCAGTTGGCACAACAATACAATATCGACCCTGAACTAATGCATCGTATAGCTTCTCTGGCTTCAGGTGGTTTGGATTCACTACCACATAACGGTGCAATAATAACAATGCTAACTATTTGTGGCTTAACCCATAGAGAATCATATAAAGATA
>NZ_JBPYDC010001168.1:0-680 GCF_051847575.1 Psychrobacter sp. 1U2 | reverse complement strand
CTGCGATCAGTACTTGCTGCTCGGTCATGGCCATTTTATTGTTTTTCGTATCGAGAGTCTGATTGCTAATGCTCGATTGCATAGCATTTGTCTGCGCTGAGGTATTTGAATGAGTATCTTGTATCATTATTATTCCTATTGGAACTGATTGGATAGAGCTGTTATACACGCTTACTAAGTATTTTTTACTGCATTATTGACAGTGATTCAACCGATTTTGAGGCATTTATATAACGACTAGGCCATGTTTTGATAGCTGATAGATTACCACAAATTGCCCAAATCTCTGTGTCCTTTACAGTAAGCTTAAACCGATGTCGTCCATCAACAATTTTTTCATACAACAGAAAACTGATAACCAGTGTAGGTGTTGCAATCCCCATACAAAAACCAAGCTATCCGGCCTTAGGTATGGCTTGAAATTTAAAAACTATCAACCATAATAAAGGCAGGATAGTTACTTATCACCCTTTATATATCTAACAATTTTACTGTCGTTTTTCTACTACTCAAAACTAATAAGTTTCTACCATTGTTTTATTTATTAAGACCCTAGATTCGCTGATATCTAAGAGCATAATTGGGAACAAATACAAGGATAATCGCTTGACTGATTCTATGAACCGCCGTATAAAGTTTGAATCATTGACGCCAGCGCAGCTCAAAACTGTGCTTGGTGA
>NZ_JBPYDC010001167.1:0-680 GCF_051847575.1 Psychrobacter sp. 1U2 | reverse complement strand
ACATAATCGCGGCATAAAGGTTTGATACGGTGTATGAGCGGCCGCATTATAGGCATAATGAATGAGGGATTGGGTTTGGTTAATAATGGCACTAACAATGTGAGGATGACAATGACCAAAATTTAAGACCCCTATACCACCCACAAAATCGATATAGCAGCGGTCATTAGTGTCCCAAACTTTTGCATTAACGCCTCTAGTCAAGGTTACTGGATGTACCATCGTAAAAGCATCTGTAACATTATGCATCTTATCCATGAGCTCTTTTCTCTTCCTTAAGTTAGATGCTCATTTCAACAAAATATTAGCTAGTCAACAAACGAATAATAGTTGTACTTGCATTCCTTTTATTCATTGCAGCAACAATCTCATACGGCAGTACTATTAAAAATAGCATACCCAATTAGTTCTCTACATTAACTTTGAGAGATAGAACTCAATCAAAGCTGTATTTTAGTTGAGTTAAAAAGTAATTACTCTTGATTTAAATAGATGTTTGATAAGGTCTTAATTCAGGATTAACTCTATATAAACAATAATAGTTAGAAAGTTAATCTCTATTCGTTACTAGACTCAGTATAACTTTCGATATAATTTGAAAGCCACTCCAAAACCATCCTTACTTTGTAAGAGTTACCTAAGAATAGTGGATATGTGACATAGTATGAGCCTCGACCTTG
>NZ_JBPYDC010001166.1:0-680 GCF_051847575.1 Psychrobacter sp. 1U2 | reverse complement strand
CTGGTAGCTCGTCGGGCTCATAACCCGAAGGTCGTTGGTTCAAATCCAGCCCCCGCTACCACTTTCAATACTGATTTTTGTACACTAAATTGTCAGTTGCAATAAGCCCACCATTATGTTTGTGGGTTTTTTTGTATCTGAGAGTCTGTGTTATCACGGTATTTATCCTACTTATGCTAAGCTCTATTTTTATAGAGTGAAGTAATATCGGTTAATTGTGCAGCGCTTCATAAGCGGCAATACCTTTTATTTCATACTCTCTCAGTGATATTTTGGCTTTGTGTATTCTATTAGAATGTACAGCCTTAATCCAACGTCTATAATCTGTATTATTCTATAAGTATAAGACGATACGAGGCTTGGACTTAATATGCAAAGTCATACACTTTAGTTTAGCTGCAAAAAGATACAACGATTACAGTGTTATTCTTAAACGTTGCTCATAAAATATAAAAAAACGCTTTAAGTTCTGTACACCAGTAAATAGGAAACTATAAACAAATTATGAAACTTTCTACCAAAGTTGAAGAATTGACCAATATTATTGCTCCTGCAGTAGCGGCATGTGATGTCGCTTTTTGGGGCGTAGAGTTCGTCCCACAGGGACATCGTTCTTTCTTGTGTCTTTCTCTCGAGTCTCTCCCCGAAAAGCAAGCGCAAAACAAACAGGTAACTCTTTG
>NZ_JBPYDC010001165.1:0-681 GCF_051847575.1 Psychrobacter sp. 1U2 | reverse complement strand
AAAGGATCTCCCATGAGTGAATTGCAATTGTCTGACCGTGTCAATAGCATCAAACCATCACCGACTCTAGCGATTACCAATAAAGCCAAAGAGCTAAAAGCGGCTGGCAAAGACATCATTGGCCTTGGCGCTGGCGAACCTGATTTTGATACGCCAGAGCACATCAAAAAAGCGGCCATTGATGCAATCAATGACGGTTTTACCAAATACACCGCTGTCGATGGGACACCAGAACTCAAAAAAGCCATCATCGAGAAGTTCAAGCGCGATAACGACATCAGCTATGAGCCAAATGAAATCCTAGTGTCAGTCGGTGGTAAGCAGTCTTTTTTCAACCTTGCTCAAGCCTTTATCAATCCAGGTGATGAAGTCATCATTCCAGCGCCATACTGGGTCAGTTATCCTGACATGGTTATCATCGCAGGCGGTAAACCTGTCATCGTCGAATGCCCAGCGTCGCAAGATTTTAGAATCACAGCTGAGCAGTTAGAAGCCGCCATCACGGACAAAACCAAACTATTGGTATTAAATAGCCCATCAAATCCAACAGGCATGATTTATACTTTGGATGAGCTAAAAGCCATTGCGGAAGTATTGAAGAAGCATCCACACGTCTATGTGGCCTCAGATGATATGTATGAGCACATTCGCTGGACGGGTGATAAGTTCTACAATATCTTA
>NZ_JBPYDC010001164.1:0-681 GCF_051847575.1 Psychrobacter sp. 1U2 | reverse complement strand
GCTATTGATATTATGCAAAAACGGCAGCAGTCTATCGACCACTTTTAATAGCTTGGTCTCAGGGCTTGTGCCTGTTTCTTGCTCCTCCCAAAGCGTGGACAATTCAGTCACCGCATTGCCATTATGCGCCTCCAACCGCTTGACCCCCTCGCGCTCAGCGTTGTGCGCGTCCCCTCTTCTGGTGTCATATAAAAAGGTGTCGCCGGCGTCAATTTCGCCCAAATCATGGATTAAAGCCAGCTTTAGCAGTTTTTCTTCTGATACATCAAGCTTTAAGCTTCTAGCAATCGTCCAGCATGCCATTGCCAAATGCCATGAGTGCTCAGCGGAGTTTTCAACGCGCAAGCCGCCATCAAGATAGGTGCGCCGATTGATAAGCTTTAGCGCGTCAAGCTCTAATAGATAGTTGGTAATGTCGGTTAGGTTACTTGACAACAGTGTCTCCTTAAAACATAACTTTTTAGACAGCAAACAAGCATTAGAGATTAAATAATACCCATCAAAATGTGCTTGGTTGTGATTACAATTATTTGTTCATACAATAGGCGCTTTTGTGTCGTTAAACAATAGCTAATAAAGCTAAATAAGACCAAGTAGATAAACTATGAGACAAATGTTGATGTTGCTATTCGTCGCATTAGGCGGAATGTCGCTTGCGATTGAAGCGGCGATATTAGGACC
>NZ_JBPYDC010001163.1:0-681 GCF_051847575.1 Psychrobacter sp. 1U2 | reverse complement strand
GGTTTTCAAGCTCACCCTCAAGCGCTTTGGCGATATCTTCGACATCATCTGCCAAGTCCAAATCTGCATTGCGCGTCAGTCGAAACTGATGACAGCCTGTCACATTCATCCCAGGGAATAGCTCACCAATATGCTCATGAATAATAGCTGAGAGCATGACATGATGCTCTTTGCCGCCAGTCAGCTCATCAGGCAGGCGAATGACACGCGGCAGACTACGCGGCGCAGGTACAATAGCCAGATTGATATCACGACCAAAAGCATCTTTGCCTTCTAATGTTGCGATAAAGTTTAGGCTCTTATTAACCAGTCGCGGAAACGGGTGGGCAGGATCGATGCTAATGGGCGTTAGTACTGGCGATACTTGCTCCGTAAAATAACGCTTCATCCAAGCCGATTGCTCTGCATTTAATTCATCACGTTTTAAATAGCGGATATCTTCTTTGGCAAGGGCTGGTAGGATGTCTTCATTAAGAATACGATACTGCTCATTGATAGCCTCGTGTGCAATGGCTGATATCTCATTGAGAACTTCACTTGGGCGCATGCCATGAGCGCTCGTTGAGACATCTCCGATATTGAGCTTTTGCATGATACCGGCAACACGAATCTCAAAAAACTCATCAATATTTGATGAAAAAATAATCAAGAAAAATAAGCGCTCAAGTAATGGATGTCGCG
>NZ_JBPYDC010001162.1:0-681 GCF_051847575.1 Psychrobacter sp. 1U2 | reverse complement strand
ACATGACAGCGCACTGCCGATTGTGTTGGCTGGTGGACTTGATGCCGATAATGTGGCCGCTACATTAGATTTGCCTATTTATGGTGTCGATGTGAGTGGTGGTATCGAGATCGATAAAGGTAAAAAAGATGTTGCCAAAATGCGTGCCTTTATGAAAGCGGTCAAGCGCGATCGATGGCAAAACGCTACGGTCACTGGCGCCATTTAAGTGGGTTTGTATCAAGTTGTTTGCTATACATACTCTGCTTAGTTAATCGTTATTCCGATTTTTCTGCTTAAATCTTATTAGATTGTTATCCCTTTTATTATCTTCTTTATAGTTATCTAAAAAATACCACTTATTACAGTAGGAATTATCATGAGTCATGTCGCGAACAAAGATTTATCTGCTACCGCACAATCTGTAAATACTTTTACCAATCCTGAAAATGTACAGGATTTTAACCAATATCCTGATGCACGCGGACATTTCGGTGTACATGGGGGGCGTTTTGTCTCTGAGACGCTAATGGCTGCCCTAGAAGAGCTAGAAACGCTTTATACCAAAGTCAAAGCAGATCCAGCGTTCTGGGAGGAGTATCACAACGATTTGGTGAATTATGTCGGTCGCCCAACGCCGCTGTATCATGCTAAGCGTTTGAGTGACGAGATTGGCGGTGCGCAAATTTACTTCAAACGTGA
>NZ_JBPYDC010001161.1:0-681 GCF_051847575.1 Psychrobacter sp. 1U2 | reverse complement strand
GTGCCAGGGCTTATTGCAGGGAGTCAGAAATGAGTATGATGACCGAACTTGCAACGGCCTATCCAGGTCTAATGGGTGGCATGCTAACCACCTTAAAAGTATTGTTTTTAGCCATTCTCGGTGGTATCAGTTTAGGAACCGTACTCGCTTTAATGCGCTTATCTGGTATTAAGGCGCTAGAAGTACCCGCCAAACTCTACGTCAATTACTTTCGTTCTGTACCGCTGTTACTAGTATTACTATGGTTTTATTTTGCCGTACCGATGATTTATTTTTGGGTAGCTGGTAAATACTTGCAACTTGATGCCGCCTTTGCTTCATGTGTCGTTGCTTTTATGATGTTCGAAGCCGCCTACTTTTCAGAAGTGGTACGGGCAGGTATTCAGTCTATTGGTAGTGGGCAAGTCAATGCTGCAAAAGCCTTGGGTATGACTTATGGGCAGACCATGCGTTTGGTCGTATTACCACAAGCCTTTCGCAAAATGCTGCCACTTATCTTACAACAATGTATTATTTTATTCCAAGATACGACGTTGGTATTTGCTATTGGTTTGACAGACTTTTTCCGTGCAGCCTACGTCCGTGGTGAGCTGATGGGTTTATTGACACCTTATATATTAGGCGCAGGCGCAGTATATTTTGTCATCAGCTTAAGCGCTTCTATCGGTGTGCAACATGTAC
>NZ_JBPYDC010001160.1:0-682 GCF_051847575.1 Psychrobacter sp. 1U2 | reverse complement strand
GCCACTTGACGCCAAAACTGCTCAAGCGCCTCACGTGCGCCATCTGCACCATTATCCATATAGCCTTGAGCTAATACCGCTGCATTCATGGCTCCAGCACTTGTCCCTGTAATACCTTCTACACTGATTCGGCCATCTTCCATAAAATAGTCTAGTACGCCCCAAGTAAAGGCGCCGTGAGAACCGCCGCCCTGCAATGCTAGATTGATCGACTTTTTAATCATAATCTCTTTACTCTCCCTTAGATATGTCGTTGAGCATGTCTATTGGATCAAACTATCAAACACATCTTACTACTGGCTTGTATTCCTAATCCAAACATCGTACTTTCAAGAGTTTGATAGACGATAATTAAGCTGGCTTATAACTGTCGCGTAAGCTGACGATTTGGCTAAATACCGGCTTGTCACTGGTGTGCTCCTCGCTATCGGCGATAAAGTAGCCTTCACGCTCAAACTGAAAGCGCGTGCCAGCATCAGCGTTGGCGAGCGATGGTTCAACTACAGCTGCAAGCTCGGTCAACGAATTAGGATTGAGTACTTGATGCACATCACTGGCGCTACCTGGGTCCTCAACACTAAATAACTGCTCATACATGCGTACGGTCGCAGGGACGCCAAGGCTTGCTGATACCCAATGAATCACGCCTTTGACCTTGCGCCCTTCAGGGTTGTTGCCCAAC
>NZ_JBPYDC010001159.1:0-682 GCF_051847575.1 Psychrobacter sp. 1U2 | reverse complement strand
ACTAATAATAAGTCATTCATAATAAATAGGTTATAACATCTTAGGATAAATTATGCAGCCTAACGAACCGACAGAGCTAGCGTTGTCACCGTTGACACCAGCCTACGATAGTATTTTGGAGCTAACACCGTATCAGACTGGCAAGCCTGTCGAAGAGTTGAGTCGAGAATATGGGGTTTTCAATGTAGTGAAGCTTGCAAGTAACGAAAACCCCATAGGCTGCTCGCCGCAAGTAACATTAGCGATAACCGAGCAATTAGGAAAGCTGGCACGTTATCCAGATGGGAACGGACACTATTTAAAGCAAGCGCTTTCTGATTTTACTGACATCAATATAGAGTGTATTACTTTAGGCAATGGCTCTAATGATCTGCTGGATATCCTAGCACGTGCCTTTGTAAGTGCTGATGATGTGGTAGTATATAGTCAGTATTGTTTTATCGTCTACCCGATGGTGACTAGAATGCAAGGCGCAACAGGTGTAGAAGTGCCTGCGCATCGATTTGGTCACAATTTGGACGCTATGCGTCAAGCAGTAGACGATAATCCTAATACTAAAATGGTTTTTATAGCAAACCCAAACAATCCAACAGGCACTCAGCTTCAGCATAAAGAATTGCACAAGTTTGTTGCCAGTATTCCAAGTTCGGTATTGGTGGTATTAGACGAGGCTTATATTGAA
>NZ_JBPYDC010001158.1:0-683 GCF_051847575.1 Psychrobacter sp. 1U2 | reverse complement strand
ATCTCGGTACAACCTCACCTTTTACTCTCAATCGATGAAGAGCTTTTTGATAAAGAATTTGCGAATTATGTCGTTCCCAAATAGCGCATCTTCCCACTTCTCCGCCTTCACAAACTAAAATATCATTGAATTCTAGTTTGTATTTATTGATTTCTCTTTCGCTGAAATACATTGAATTCAATTCAGATAATTCAAACTCACCCCATCTAACATTTGAATTTCCTAAATAGTGGAGTTGAGGCTGCTTCTCTTTAGCTGCTTTGTTAAGCATCTTACCCAGTTGTACATCAAAAATATCTCCAACGGTAAGCAAAGCCCATCCCTTAGGCACCATAACCCAACTCCTTTAAAAACCCTGCCATCTCAGTCTCTAGACTTTCCAATTCAGCTTTTAACTCAAGACGCTCAGCACGTACCGCATCCAAATCAATCTCCGCCTCTTCCTCAAAGGTATCGACATAACGTGGAATATTTAGGTTAAAGTCGTTATCTTTAATTTCATCAAAGCTCGCAAGGTAGGCGTATTTATCGACGCTTTCACGCGCCTTATAAGTCTCAATGACTTTAGCAATATTACTATCGGTGAGCTGGTTTTGATTTTTACCCGATTTAAACTCATTGCTGGCATCGATAAACAGTACCGTGTCATCAGTTTTATTCTTTTTAAAGATAAGAATAGCGGC
>NZ_JBPYDC010001157.1:0-683 GCF_051847575.1 Psychrobacter sp. 1U2 | reverse complement strand
CTTTAAACATCGCGCTATTACGCAGACTTTGGGTGATGATACCGCCAGTCAAACCAAAGCGCGTATCATTGGTCATGGCAATCGCTTCTTCTAAATTCTTGACGCGCAAGACACAGGCCAGCGGAGCAAATACTTCTTCTTGGTTAATATCCCAGCTGTTGTCAGTCTCAGTAAACAAGGTCGGCGACATATAGTAGCCGTCATGTGGCATCTCTAACCGCTCACCACCAAAGGCTAAATTGGCACCGGCTTGCTTGGCTTTTTCGATCCAATCCATGTTTGATGCCAACTGCTTGTCATCGACCACAGGTCCCATAAAGATACCGTCGTCAAGCGCATGACCAACCTTTAGCGTTTTCATTTTGGCGACCACACCGTCGACGAAGGCATCATGGATACTGTCCATGACGATAAGACGTGAAGAGGCGGTACATTTTTGTCCTGAGCCCCCAAATGCACCAGCAACCGCTGTATCGATGGCCGTTTGTAAGTCAGCATCATCAGCGATGACCAAGGCATTTTTACTGCCCATCTCAAGCTGGCAGCGGATGAAGTTCGGCGCCGTAGCAGCAGCGACCTTGCGACCTGTGGGCACAGAGCCTGTAAAGCTGACCGCATCAATGTCTTTAGAATTGATGAGCGCATCACCTACGCTAGAGCCGCCACCTAATAGCAAGTTAAAC
>NZ_JBPYDC010001156.1:0-683 GCF_051847575.1 Psychrobacter sp. 1U2 | reverse complement strand
ATCTGCCTGCCAAAGATAAAATGAATGACCCTTGGTATAAAGACTTCCAAAGTGAGGATTTGCCTAAATATACCACTGATGACGGCGTTGATGTTACTGTCATCGCAGGTACATCGCATGGCGTAGAAGGCGCAGTCACACGCGACATCACTGAGCCGACTTATTTAGATATCCATCTACCAGCAGGCACGAGCTTTAGCCAAGCCATTCCCGCCGATCACAACGCGTTTGCCTTTGTGTATCGTGGTACGATAGATATTGAAGGTGAAACAGTACCGACTAAGACTATGGCTATCTTGAAAAATGATGACAATACTGATGGCGTCACTATTACTGCCGATAGTAGTGAGGATACCAAAGTGATCTTGATCACTGGTCGTCCACTACGTGAACCGATTGTTCAATACGGTCCGTTTGTCATGAATAGTCAGCAAGAGATCATGCAAGCGGTCAACGACTTCCAAAGTGGTAAATTTGGTGAAGGTGCTTAGTTGTTAGTCTAGTTTGTTAGATACTCTATTGAATGTTAAAGCCCGTATTAGTTCGCTAATATGGGCTTTTTTGTGGGGAAGTTTTGCTTTAGTTGCCTGCTCTCTCTTACATTGGGACACCTCAAGATTCTATATAAACTTCTATCACACATTAATCCTTTCAAGTAATTAATCTGAATTTAAGGTTTTATA
>NZ_JBPYDC010001155.1:0-684 GCF_051847575.1 Psychrobacter sp. 1U2 | reverse complement strand
AACTTATCTCACTGGTCAATGCAAGTAGTATAAGCACGCCATAAAAACCGGCACCAAGGAGCAAACGTTTTTTTTGCCCATTCTCAAACTCAGCTTGTGCCGTGCGTTGTTGATTACGTTTACGGATTTGACTGTTTTTCTTCGCCATTTGTTGTTGTACATATTCAAGCTCTTGTACTTGTCTTGCCTGCACACGACCTTTATTGTCTTGTCCGACCGTAAAGATGACAGACTCACCAATCTTAGGGCGACGCTGTGATTTAAATTCACTAATATGAAAAAATACGGACTCATCATTTTCAGTATTAATAAAGCCAAAACCTTTATCGTCTTGCCATTTTTTAATCGTGCCCTGTTGCCTATCTGCCATCTGTTTTTGCCTCTGTATTAAACAGTCAAATATTGTAAACTATTTAGGTTACATTATTAACGCTTACATTAATGGTTAATTGTCTTATCATTTCTTACACTATACACATCAAATAATTCCTCATTACTTTTATGACTAATGGCGCTTGATTATGACTGACTCCCAATTTATCAATCCAAATGAAGACACACGTATTACTCACGGTAGCCTTGTTAAGCTTCATTTTGAAGTGTCTCTAGAGAACGGTACCATCGTTGACTCAACCTTCCACCGTGATTCACCTGTCAAGCTTACCATCGGCGATGAGAGTTTAT
>NZ_JBPYDC010001154.1:0-684 GCF_051847575.1 Psychrobacter sp. 1U2 | reverse complement strand
GTTCCTGGGTCTTCAACGTTATCAAGTAAATCGCGTTTATTGAGTGCTACAAACATCGCCAGCGAATAAGCCGGACAATGAATAGACTTTTTGGGATTAAATTCAAGGTCTGTAAAGGCTTGATATTGCATGACCTCTTCGTGGAGCTGAGTGTTCTGCTTTAGTGCGTTAACATACAGCCAATCATAAAACGCAGTTAGCGGCTCTAGATTCCACTCCATACCAAAATCATTGTAACCAATGAGCTCACCAGACGATTGCAAGCGCTCGTCTTTTTTGGCCTGTCTTGGTGGCACTGTCAGCAAGTCACTATAGGGACCACCATGTTCAAACACCTTGCTCGCCTGAAAGATGTTTTCGACATTATGCTGCGCGCCATTGTGCTCGTCAGTGAGCTTTAAGCTAAGTGGACTGAGCAAAAAACTTAGCTTATTGCCAGACTTACTAGATAGCTCTAAGACGTGGTTGAATCCATATTTTTTACGAATGACTTGATGCATATCGTTGATGGATTTTTTCTTTTGCCGACTGGCAAATCCCACATGCCGCTCAAACCTAACCATATCTGTTTTTACCAGATTGTCACTGTTGACTCTAGGCATAAATACGGGTTTGTGTTCTACAGCGTCTTGTCTTTGTTCCATAATTTGATTTCTTTATTTCGTAACAATGTGCATTATATCA
>NZ_JBPYDC010001153.1:0-685 GCF_051847575.1 Psychrobacter sp. 1U2 | reverse complement strand
TATCCATACTAAATAGTCGTCAGTCCATGATTAAGCTGAATCATGCTGACATAAAGTGCTGACATAGATTGACGTAGCCAAATACTTATAAACAGTCTTTATAAACGGGGTCTATAAAAAGCATCTATAATAAAACAGCTATTATAAGGTATCTTATTGCTATACATAACGTAAAAGTCGTCGTTTAACATTTAAAATAGGTACTTAGCACTCTATGTTAGTAATATGCTTGCCTATCGCTAGCCGATGTTACTCACACTCTAGGCGTTTAGCATAACTTCTTATAATAACAAATACATAGCTCGATTGGGGACGATGTTATGAATAAAACGTGCAAGAAAACACACCGATAACGAATTTATAAATAAGTAGAGACCTCAACAAAATAGCGAAGGCAATCTCATTGAAAAATATAGCTATGAACACTATTGATTGACTATAATTAACCTTCAACAAAAGAGGTAAAAAATTATAACGCTCTACTCAGATAAATCTTGTGCAAAATTGAGCTGCACAAACACAGCGAGCATACTTTAATTGTAATAATATCCATATTAGTTTTAGCAAACTTGCACTTCTTAGTAACGGCCCTTATGTTAGTATCACATATAATTAAAATCACTCAATTATTTCTAGTTTTTTATAATCATCGTTTATCAAATTTAGCAAGGAAAAAGTATGTCAA
>NZ_JBPYDC010001152.1:0-686 GCF_051847575.1 Psychrobacter sp. 1U2 | reverse complement strand
CGATACGCCACCTAGAACAGGACTATACTTTGAAGGTAATCAGCCGATAGTCATTTATCCCAAGCAGCGTGACCCTAAAATGGGTAATTCTTAATGATGGCCTACCATGAGTAACGTCCATATAAGCTAACTTCACTGCGCTGGGCTTTTTCTGAGTCAAGACTGTCGGTGAGTAACTTGATACCGCCATACTGACTGTCTACAGCAAGCCCTAACGCTTGTGTTTGCGGCTCTATCAAACCAGTGATAGTGAGTGGATAATAATCTTCATTGGTTTGATAGCTTGCTGACAACTGATATAAGTCTTGGATATCATTCACTTGACCATGGACACCGATCTGCCATTGAGGGTTTAGCTCATGTATGAGACTGCCTTCAACGCGCCATGGCAATGTTTGCGTGATATCATCAGTGTCGAGTTGACCTTCAGTCGTATCTATAGGTCGTCTATTGGCATCATAATCTAGTATATATTGCGTACTAGGTGTATCTTTCCAATGCATACGTCCCAGAAGATCATAACCACGGACAGATAACTGCGTGCGATCCGTTAATGTACCTGTCAAATTTATATCTAACGAATAACCATAGCCCGTTGGTTTGTTGGGATACCAATTTAGATCCTCCTCCCCAAGTGCTGGCTCATCGTAATAGTAATCTACATAAGTCTTCGTTCTATTTAGACG
>NZ_JBPYDC010001151.1:0-686 GCF_051847575.1 Psychrobacter sp. 1U2 | reverse complement strand
ATTTGGGCGCAGCTTGGCATACGGCTTGGATATCCCTGCGATTGGGGTCCATCATATGGAAGGGCATTTGCTCGCACCGCTGATGGGTGCCAATCCACCAGCCTTTCCATTTGTCTCGCTACTGGTTTCTGGTGGACACACGCTGCTGATCGCTGCCCGTGGTATTGGGCAGTATGAGATATTGGGTGAGTCGATAGATGATGCAGCGGGTGAGTGCTTTGATAAAGCCGCCAAAATGCTCGGCCTGCCGTATCCTGGTGGCCCTAATATTGCTAAATTAGCCGAAAATGGCGACCCCAGTGCTTATGAGCTGCCGCGTCCGATGTTACATCGTGGTCTGGACTTTTCTTTTAGCGGTATGAAAACAGCGGTGCACAATCTTATCAAAGACACTGCTGGTTCTGACAGCGACCCACAAGTGCGCGCCGATATTGCCGCCAGCTTCCAACATGCCATGGTCGATACGCTAGTCAAAAAATGCGTGAAGGCATTAAAACAAGTAGAGATGAGTCGCCTAGTGATTGCTGGCGGGGTCAGCGCCAATACGCATCTGCGTAAGACCTTAGAAGCTGAACTGGCCAAAATTAATGCCACTGTGCATTATGCGCCGCCTGCTTTATGCACTGATAATGGGGCGATGATCGCTTATGCAGGTTACGAGCGCCTGCAGGCGGGGCAGGCTGATG
>NZ_JBPYDC010001150.1:0-688 GCF_051847575.1 Psychrobacter sp. 1U2 | reverse complement strand
AAAATACTCACGTTGTAGCTCTACCATCGCGGTAGCACGTGTCAGGCGAATAAAAGGTGGTGTGCAGACCAAGGCAATGGTAATAATAGTGTTGGTCATAGAAGGGCCTAAGATAGCCGCAATAATGATAGCCAACAGCAAGCTGGGATAGGACATCAAAATATCATTGACTAGCATCACCGCTTTACCCCAAACCTTTGGCCAAAACGCGGCGCTAAGTCCTAATGAAACACCGACCAACATAGCGAGGGTAGTGGCACTTAGACCAATAAACAATGAATAACGCGCGCCATACATCACCCGAGATAAAGTATCTCGACCTGCATCGTCAGTGCCGAGCCAAAACATAGTATCACCACCACTCAGAAACGCTGGTGGCAATTGCTCTTGGCCGGTGAATAATTCATAAGGGTCATGAGGCGCAATAGCGGGCGCAAGTATGGCAATAATGACCATTAACGTCAGTACAATAAAGCCAAGTACGGCGCCTTTATTCCGGCAGAAAGTCGATAAAAATAGCTGCCAAGACGAGGGCGGTGTGGCTGCCAGATTGATATCAGAGGGGAGAACAGAAGGCTTCATGAGCAATTCCTGTAGTGGTCAGCACTTTAAAAGCGTTTAGAGTCTTATTCCTAAAAAATACTTAAAATTTTAAAATTGCTCTAAAGCATGTAAGCGCCAATCATCA
>NZ_JBPYDC010001149.1:0-688 GCF_051847575.1 Psychrobacter sp. 1U2 | reverse complement strand
AGTAGGCGATGTACTAAAAGCTGAAGGTGTAAAAGTACTTGGCTTTAAACGTCTAGAAGTTGGCGAAGGCATCGAAAAAAAGCAAGAAGACTTTGCTGCTGAAGTTGCTGCTACCCAAGCTGCTAACAAGTAAGCTTTAAAATATATTACAGGTCGCGGTGGATGCTAAATAATCAATAAGTTTGTATTTAGCATCCATCAACTGACTGTATTTAGATCGTAAAATAAAAAGCCCGCTAATAGATGAGCGGGCTTTTTTGTGTACAGGTTTTAATATTTAAATATATGTCTTACTTTCAATATTAGCGCAAAGCGGCGTAGGCGGAATTGGCATAACTGGCACTGCCACTGTTGTTGCTAGTGCCGTAACTGACAGTTTGTATCCCACCACTATTGTTGTTGCTATTAACAGTAGCATTATTAGCGCTCATAGTATTATCAGACAGACCTGAGTCGTTCTTGTATAAGCTATGGTAACGACTCATCACTTTTTTGACGTAGTTACGAGTTTCTTTAAAAGGTGGTATACCGTTGTATTTATCGACATTACCTTCTCCAGCATTGTAACCTGCTATCGCAAACTCTATATTGTTGTTAAAACGGCGCATAAGCCAAGCAATGTATTTAGCTGAGCCTTCAATATTGTCAGCAGGATTCCAAGGATTGCTGACTTTGAAGCGACTGGCAG
>NZ_JBPYDC010001148.1:0-688 GCF_051847575.1 Psychrobacter sp. 1U2 | reverse complement strand
AGCGGCTGAACCGCTTGAGAATATCAACGATATTCTTGAACGTATGCGCCAAGGAAAAATCGAGGGTCGCATTGTAATTGACTACGCTATGTAGCCTTATAGCTTTGTGACATTTTGACATTGATCTAATGATTATCGTCTTTAATCATTAATAACAGGTCGTATCATTTCAACCATGCGTTACTAGCAGTTTGAGTTGAAGGGATACGACCTTTTTATTTTCAGCTTTCAGATGTCAGTTGTTAATAATTTTTAATAAGAAGTTATTTACAGTATGAGTTAGCAGTACCCTCAGTTTACTTATAGTCTTTATGCAGGGGAACAACATGACAAGCACGCCTAATGATCAAAAAAGCGCGGTCTCTGGCAGCACTCAAGCTGAAAAAGATTATTTCGCCAAACGTCAGCTTAAAGAAGGTGCGGTTGGCTGGGTTTTATTAATAGGTCTTGGCGTCGCCTATGTCATCTCCGGAGACTTTGCTGGTTGGAACTTTGGCCTAGCACAAGGGGGTTGGGGCGGAATGTTTGTCGCCTTGATAGCCGTAGCTCTCATGTATCTGTGCATGTGTTTATCGATGTCAGAGATGTCCACCATGTTGCCTACAGCAGGCGGCGGATATAGTTTCGCCCGTACCGCTTTTGGCCCTTTGGGAGGATATTTAACTGGTACTGCGATTTTGATTGAATA
>NZ_JBPYDC010001147.1:0-688 GCF_051847575.1 Psychrobacter sp. 1U2 | reverse complement strand
ACGTTAGGCTTTTATAAACATTGTGCTTTTATAAATGGTACAGTCGACCAGAATCTTGTAATAAAATTTTAAAAGTAGAACAGTATAATCTATCTGTTAATTAAAGTAAAAGCTATCTGTCAGGATGGACGGTAAGCAAAAGTACTAATAGACAAAAGCACTAATAAAAAAGCATTAATAAACAAGTACAGAAAGTTAAGACTAAAAACCTATTATCGTAAAAAGAACGAGCGCTATTTATGTCAGTAGCCATTATATAAATAGCTATAACTGCTCTAATAACTGCTGGATAGCTTGCCCGCGGTGGCTGATGCTGTTTTTGTCAGTGGCACTTAAGCTTGCGGCAGTTGCTTGCAGCTTGGGTAACCAAAACAGCGGATCATAACCAAAGCCGCCGTCACCATGCGGCGCTTCCAAGATTTCCCCATGCCATAGACCTTGGGCGATAATCGGCAGCGGGTCATCAGTATGACGTACCATTGCCAGTACACAGACGAACATACCTTTAATGGGTGTATCTGGCTGCTCATCACGGATAGGAAGCAAGTCAGTGATGAGCTTAGCGTTGTTCTTAGCATCATTGCCATGTTCGCCTGCGTAGCGCGCCGAGTAGATGCCTGGTGTGTTGCAGAGTACTGGCACACATAAGCCTGAGTCATCAGCAATCGCTGGCAAACCGCTGCTACGG
>NZ_JBPYDC010001146.1:0-689 GCF_051847575.1 Psychrobacter sp. 1U2 | reverse complement strand
GGTTCCTGTTCTTGTGGCGTTTGCGAGTGAGCAGGATTAAACACCGTTGCAGTATCTTTTATCGTTTGTATCTGTTTTGATGAGACATCAGCACTTGAAGCGTCTGTGTTCAAATTTAAGTCTGAATTTGAGTTTGGGCTATCGTCTGAAAGCGTAGAACCAGAAGACTGAGTAGAAATATTGGGCATGGCTAACCTTGCTAAAGATAAATTGGCTGAACGCATTGTACGTTTTTTTTATGACAATCACCAGTTTTGCCGCGCTAGAGTATTGATTTATGGTTAAATATTCACTTAAATTTGATTTGTGACTAGGCTTCTTATATTTATGGCATCTCCAGTAGCACCTAATGACGTACCAGACTCAGCTTTTATTGTGCAGCATTTATATACTGCTGTCTTATGGGTCAATGATGATCTGATAATTACATGGCTCAATGGTCAAGCTGAGCAGTTGTTAGCAGTCAGTCGCGAACGGTTATTGGGCCAGTCTATATTGACATTATTAGCACCTGAAGGGCTCAAAAAAAGTTTGAGTGACAACGTAGACAACCTCTCAAATAAGTATTCAGACAACCATCTAAAACCCAATACTGTAAGGCAAAAACGTCCAACCTCCTCTTTGAATGACCGCTTTAGTCAAGCGCAAAAATACCAACAACCTTTTATTGATCATGACCATAAAGTAAC